>NZ_JARUJP010000033.1:0-29111 GCF_033659955.1 Clostridium tanneri | reverse complement strand
TTTTATTATCAAACAAACATTTTTTGAAGTAATCCCTTCTTAAACTTTTTTAGTTGTTCTAGCTTTTCCTGCTCCTTATAAATCTTTTCTTCAATTTGAAAAAGGATATCAGCAATTTTTTGTTGTTCCTCTATAGCCGGAATACTGACTTTGAATCCTGTTAATGCACTCTTTTGAATGTTGGGCAATCCAGAACCTACCCGTAACGCCATAATACTCGGTTCGTAAAACTTTAAATATTGATATAAATACTCATTATAAATGCTTTTTGAGAGTCCTTCTAAAGTATAGCAATGCCCTCCACTCCAAAACTTTTTCACATTGAATTTTACATACCCACAGGATGCTCCACCTTCACTAATAGAAATAGTATTCTCCTTGGTATTCCAATTTTCTGTATATCCTGAAGGTTCAATACCACCGTTTAAGGCATAGTATTCACCATTACTTAATAAATCTAGTTTATTAAGCTGCTCTCCCTTATTTATGCTGCATATATCGCCTAAAATTTTTACCTCCCACTTTGGATAACTTTCTCCATCTTCATCCTTAAATCTTACCTTCTGCAAAAAAATCTTCTGCATAATGCCCTTTTTATACTCTTGTAGTGTTTCAACTTTCTTTTTTTGTTTCTCTATTTTTTTATCAACTAATAAAAAAAGGGATGCAATCCTTTCCTGTTCTTTAATATTAGGAGCTTTTACTGGTATTATTTTTACAGATTCAGCATTTAGCTTAGGCTGTGCTGTTCCTGTATTATATGGGATATAGTTTATCAGTTCCAAATAATATTTTAGAAAATCAATATTAAAGTTATCTTTAGGTTTAAAAATATGTGCATGATTATTTACCCAAAACTTACCGGATGTTTTATACACTAACGGAGCATTTCTCGTAACTATATTAGCTCCATCTTCACCTAATAACAAATATTCACCTTCAAAGATAAAATCATTTATATAGTCTATAATTCCAGTAGCTCCATAGTAAGCATACGGTCCACTAGTTCTTTCCTGTTCTTTAACTGGTTTTCTTTTACTATCATAAAATTCTACAACATTCCCTAAGGAATAAGTTTTCCATTCGCTGTTAAACTCAGGAAACCTTAATTTAGGCGTCTTACTCATCTTATGCACCTCCTTATATTCCTAATTGCCTTAAAAGCAACTCTAGTTGACTGTCAATGCCCTTAATTTCCTCATCAAGTTTTTCAACCTCAGCCTTAACCTTTTTCACATCAATAGGCTCTTCTTCTTCAGAGGTATCTACATATCTTGGAATATTTAAATTATAGTCATTTTGCTCAATTTCTTTTAAGGTTGCAACATAGGAATATTTATCAACCACTTTCCTTTCTGCATAAGTTAAAAGTATTTTTTCCACATCTTCATCCCTAAGCAAATTCTGGTTTTTACCCTTCTCAAAGTTGCTAGAGGCATCTATAAACAAAACATTTTCACTATTTTCACGACATTTTTTAAATACTAAAATTACTGTTGGTATTGATGTACCAAAAAATATGTTAGAAGGCAATCCAATTACAGTATCCAAATAATTTTTCTCTATTAAATACTTTCTAATAATTCCTTCAGATGCTCCTCTAAATAGCACACCATGAGGTAGCACTACAGCCATTGTTCCCTTATCATCTAACTGGTAAATCATGTGCTGAATAAATGCATAGTCTGCTTTGGATTTCGGCGCTAATTTTCCATAGGCACTAAATCTTTCATCATCCAAAAATTTATCATCAGCACTCCAATTTGCTGAGTAAGGAGGATTTGCTACGATAGCATCAAATCTCAGTTCTATATGTCTTGGGTGCTCTAAGGTATCATCATTTCTAATATCAAAATTTTGATAAGATACATCATGAAGCAGCATATTCATACGAGCTAAATTGTAGGTTGTGGAAGTTAGTTCCTGTCCATAGAATTTACGTACCTTTGCCTCCTTTGCAACTCTTAAAAGCAGAGAACCAGAACCGCAGGCTGGGTCATACACATTCTTTAAGTCTTTTTTCCCTACTGTAACCAGCTTTGCTAATATTTTAGACACCTGTTGTGGCGTATAGAATTCTCCTGCTTTCTTTCCCGCATTTGCAGCAAATTGAGATATAAGAAATTCATAGGCATCTCCAAGTACATCAATTTCCGTATCCTCATGACTAAAAGGTATCTCTGCTATGTTTCCCATAACCTTTGCAATAAGTTTTGAACGGCTTTTAACATCTCTTCCAAGCTTAGTAGAGGTTAAATCCATGTCATCAAATAAGTGATCAAAATCCTCTTGACTTTCTTGGCCTATAGTAGATTCTGTAATATCATTTACAGCACCTTGAAGCATTTCGATGTCAAAATTCCCCTCTTCAATAGCTTTCTTTAAAGAGGAAAATAAGTATTTCGGTTCAATGAAATATCCAATTTGGCTTAGTAACTCCTCTTGAAGGGCCTCTCTATATTCATCATTTTCCCAAGCTTCTATATAGGAAATATTGTCCTCAGCTAGAAGACTTTCCGCTCTTCCTTCTACTTTTTCTGAAAGATACCGATAGAATATAAGTCCTAATATATAATTTTTAAATTCATTAGCCTCCATATTACCTCTTAAATCATTTGCAATTGCCCATAATCTTGTATGCAAATTTGATTGCTGCTCCTGCTGCTTTTCACTTACTGTCATTATTGTTCCTCCTTTAGTTTATTAACTGTTGAATTTTTTTCTAGTTATTATGCCACTACTTCTTCAATATTCAAGAATCATGAATTAATTGATTTAATACTACAAGTAATCTTAACTATTCGTACTTCTCAACATGCTCCACAATAAAATCCTTTATTTTTTTTAGGATCTTTCTCTTTTTCAATAGAGGAGCTATAACCTTATCGCTTATTTCTTCATGGTTTAATAATCCACTATACTCATACTCTGCTATATGTTCTTTTATTAAATCCGAATCTAATCCCACTTCATGAGAAAACTGATTAATCTCCTCTTTTCTTTTTATATCTTCAAATTCACTATAAGCTTCATCTATAGAATCTTCTGCTGTAAGATTAGGCACTACTTTGTGTAAAAAGGATTTTAATAAATCCACCTTTAATCTTAATTCCTGGTTATCTGCTCTATCCAGTTCAGTGATAATATGACTAATATCTTTTTCCATTTTCTCTTTATCATCAATATTAATATTTCTTATGAGATTCATTATGTAGCTAACGTTAATCTTGTCTGTATGCATAAGTTCAATTCCGAAATCAATATCTGACAAAATAGAAACTTTATCATCTTCGCTACGTCTTACAGAATCATAAATTAAAAAATATTTGCTTTTAAAATCTTGATATTTTTGCTCACTAATACCTAGATTTTCTTCTGTAAACTTAAAGTTTGTAAAGGTCTGTAATTTCAGAAGAACTTTAGATAGTTCTCTGAAGGCTATTATAAAATTTTTCTTTTCTTCCTCTCCTTTAAGTGAGTCAACATCGCTTGGATCTGATACAATTTTGTATAATTTCTTTAACTCTTCATCAAATATATTTAAATAGTAATCATAACTTTCCATTAGTACTGTATCTGTATTTTCAGTTTGGGAAAATAGGCATATAGCATCATCAGTATTTTTCTTTAGATTTCTATAGCATACTATATTCCCATAGGGTTTTGTAGATTTTTCAACTCTATTTGTTCTTGAAAAAGCTTGAAGTAAATCATGATACTTTAAATTTTTATCTACATATAAAGTGTTTAGTGTCTTGCTATCAAAGCCAGTTAAAAACATATTGACTACTATCAATACATCAATCTGGGCTGTTTTCACCCTTTTAGATACATCTGCAAAGTAGCTTGAAAAAACATCTGTTGAATAGTTTGTGTCGAAAATACCATTGTAGTGCTGAATCATTCTTTCTAAACTGTCTCTGGAATGTTCATCCATGCCTTCACTTTCTTCATTTGCACTGAAGGTAAATATCCCCGCTATCCTTAAATCAGAATCTAGTTCGTTAAATTTATCATAGTATTTGATAAGAGCTTTAATACTTTCAACGGTAAGTATTGCTGTGTACTCTTTGTTTCTCGTCTTTAAGGAATGATTTTTAATAATGTGATTTACTATTAATGAAATACGTTCCTCACTCATGTACACTTCATTAGTATCAATAGTTTTAACCCTAGTATCATCTTCCTCATCAAATTGTCCATCAAAGGTTTTAACATACTCAATAGAGAATCCTAGAACATTTCCATCGCTTATAGCATCTTTAATAAGGTAGCTATGAAGACATTTTTCAAACAAATCTGCTGTAACTCTGCCATCCTGGCTCTTATTTTCCTCAAAACGAGGTGTTCCTGTAAAGCCGAAATATTGTGCATTTTTAAAGTGCTTGTTTATGGCTTTATGCATATCTCCAAATTGTGATCTATGACATTCATCTATTATAAAAATTACTTTTTCATTCTTATATTTTTCCATAATAGATTGATATTGTGCTGAATTTATTGCATTTGACATCTTCTGTATAGTGGTTACTATCAACGATTTGGTGATATCCCTTATTTGATTTATAAGGGTACTTGTCTTATCTGTTGTATCTACAGAATTCTCCTCAAATTTATTAAATTCAGCAATAGTTTGGCTGTCTAAGTCCTTACGATCTACAAGAAAAAATACTTTATTTATACTAGGTTCGTTAGCTAAAATTTGACTGGCCTTAAAAGAAGTTAGGGTTTTACCACTTCCAGTTGTATGCCATATATACCCGTTATTGTTAGTTTCAAAGGCTCTTTTTACAAGAGCTTCCACAGCAAATATTTGATATGGCCTCATCACCATTAGTATCTTTTCCGTATCATTTAGTACCATATATCTTGCAACAACTTTTGATATATGACATTTCTCTAAAAAGGTTAACGCAAAATCCTTTAGGTTGCTGATTCTTATATTATTTTCATCAGTCCAGAAAAAGGTATGACTATACAGAAGTTCTCTATCAGTATTGGCAAAATACTTTGTATCAACGCCATTACTTACAACAAAAACTTGAATATATCTATATAGTCCTTGATAAGAATGTTTTCTATAACGTTCTATTTGATTAAATGCCTCTTTTAAATCCAATCCCCTACGTTTTAATTCTATTTGAATAAGAGGTAATCCATTAATTAATAAAGTTACATCATAACGATTAGTATATTTACCAACTACTGTAGTTTGGGCAGCAACTTGAAATCTATTTTGACACCATGATTTTGTGTCAAAAAATTCAATATATACTTCTGAACCATCTTCACGTTCTAGTATAAATTTATCTCTTAATATCTTTGCACTTTGAAATACACTCTTACCTTCTAGCTGCCTAAGTACTCTTTCAAACTCCTTATCTGTAAAGGGTATTCCATTTAACCTTTTCTCATTATGCTTATATAACTGAATTCTAAAATTTTTAGTTAATTCTTCTTCATTAACTATACTAACTTTGTCATATCCTTGATTTACCAATTGATCTACTAATTGTTTTTCTAACTCAGCCTCACTTTGGTATGCCACCTTACCTCTCTCCTTATCTATAAGACTTATATTACAATTTTATTATAGCATTATTAGATTATCAATAAATACAATTGCAGACTTATATAATAGCTTATTTATGTACAAAATACGACAAATATTACTGTTTTTCTATTTATAAAATGAAGCAAATGCTGTAGAATATAAATAAATAGATAATAATTAAATAAAGGATTGATTCAATGGATTATAAAAATATTACTCTAGAATTACTTGTTGAAAATATGGGTATATTTAAAATGCTTTATGACATTGTGAGAATAATAGATCCTGTAAAGAAACAGGTTTTAGACTTATCTTCTGGAAAACTAAGCCCTCTATCTTCTTGCCACTGTCTGTGGAATAAAAATAAAGCCTGCAATAATTGTGTCTCTATAAGAGCTTATAATGAAAATAAGTCCTTTGATAAAGTAGATTATGATGGGAAAAAGTTATATATGCTTACAGCTATCCCTGTAGATATAAGGAATAGAAGAGTCGTAATTGAACTATTAAAGGATGTCACCTGTAGTGGCATAATAGAAAAAATAGACAATAAGAACGCAGACACAATCTATAATATAGTAAATAACTTAAACAATTTAATTGTTCAAGATCCACTAACAGAAGTGTTTAATAAAAGGTTCTTAAACGAAAGACTGCCTACGGAGATTAAACTAAGCTCTGAAAATAAAGAACCTTTATCAATAATAATGATTGATTTAGATTATTTTAAAAAAATAAATGATACTTATGGACATGTACTAGGTGATAGGATTCTCAAGGCTGCTGCTAGATCTTTTTCAAACTGTATAAGGAAAAATTCTGACTGGATTGCTCGTTATGGAGGTGAAGAGTTTATTGTATGTTTAAAAAATACAAATATAGATACTGCAGTTAAGGTTGCTGAAAGAATGCGAAAAACACTAGAAACCATAGAAATATGCTGGGAAAATAAAAAAATTCATATCACTGCCAGCTTCGGCATTAAGACCATATTGGGTCAAAATATTGATGTAGATAGCTTTTTGAATGAAGCAGATATAAAGCTCTATGAAGCTAAAAAAGGCGGAAGAAACAAAGTTGTATTTTAAGATAACAGCGATTATATAAATATAAAAGGTTGACGATAACTTTCGTTATCATCAACCTTTCTTATCTTATTCTCTTCATGACAAAACCAGGAATTAGTCTTACTAGCTTTCGAGGCATAGTTTCTAAATCTTCTTTTCTTATTCCTCCAGTAATCATCAATGCTACCAGGTAAGCAAGCATTCCTATAATGATAGAAACCGTCGTTAGTATCACGTTAACCACATACCCTTTAGTAACTAATCCAAGGAAACCACAAATCTCATAACGTACAATAAAGATTATGGCAGCCATGATAGCTGACGCAATAACCGGTTTAACAGAATGCCTTAGAAGTCCTAGTCTTACTCCTAGGGATTTTATTATTATTCTATGATTTAGAATTATTGGAATTGCAAAGCCTATCACACTTCCACCAACAGCTCCTAATATATTTACACTTGGAATTGCTATTAAAAAATAATTAGCAATAATCTTACAAACTATACCTAACACTGAATACAAGGTTGCAGTATAAAGCTTTCCTATGCTTTGAAGAATTGTAGTCTGAATCTGCATAACAGACATCAATATAAGTACAATAGATCCATATGCCATAATGTAGGATCCTCCTCCAAATTTAAGCATTTGGAATACTGGATCACTTAAAACAGCCAGTCCAACGGCACAAGGTACTGCAATTAGAAAGCAAAGCTTAAGCGAATAGTTAATATTACCTTTTACTCTATCTCTATCCCCAACAGCAACTGCTGCAGATATTGCCGGTAAAATAGCCATAGATAATGAAGATATAATAGCTATTGGCACATTCAATAACTGTTGATATTTAGTTAAAAACCCATATAGTATTGTAGCCTGAACTTCAGGTACTCCCCCTGCCATAAGTCTAACCTTTGTATTATACAAATCTACTATGTTACCAGCATAGGTCATTCCTACAGAAACAGTTATAGGAATTCCATATTTTATTATTCTTCTTACTAATGCTTTAGTAGTAAGTCTTCTGTTATCCTCATTTAGGTATCCTTTAGGGACTCTAAAGGTTTTGTTTCTTTCATAGTAGAATATTAAGAAAGTTGCAGAGGCAAGGGCTCCTAGTGAAGTACCTATCGGCGGTCCAGCATAGCTAGCTTCTACACCATATTTTAAGAGGTATAGAGCAAAAATCAGTCCAAAAACAGTATTTGTTACCTGCTCTATAACCTGCGAAACTGCTGTAGGAGTCATATTTCCTCTTCCTTGAAAATATCCTCTATAAGCAGAAGCAATTGATGTAAATAAAACTGCCGGTGCTAGTGTCAAAATTGGCAAATAGGCCTTATTATAATGGACAGCTCTTGCTAAAGGTTCTGCAAAAATAAGCAGCAAGCTAGCCATCAAAATCCCTATAGCTAGCAGAATAAATCTTGCTATTTTAAAGCCTTTTACAGCATCTTTATAATTTCTTACCGCAGTAAGTTCTGAAATAAGCTTAGATATGGCTACTGGTATACCAGAATTCGTTAAAACAAACACAAAAGCATATACTTGGTAAGAAGCGCCATATATTCCATACCCTTCATCGCCTATTATTAATCTCAAAAATGGTATGTAAAGTAAAGATAAAATCTTCACCATCATAGTTGCCGCAGATAATATAGCAAATCCTCTGGTGGTTGATTGTTCCTTCATAATAAAAACTCCCTATACACAACCTTAATAGTGCATGATATTATAACATATGACTTTCATACACTATTATATCACTAATATTAATTTTCTATATTTACTACCTTTAAAGCATCTGTTCTTGAGAAATTTTAAAACTTATCAAATAGATCCTTTTTGATCTTTTTGAGTACTGGTGGCAACGCTGCTGCAATAGTTTTATTTTCCATATAAGCTAGCTTTTCCGGACAATCCTTAAAAATTAGTTTATATGCATATAAGAACTGGTAGTTTAATCCATACTTATTTACAAAAAAGCTATTTGACTTTGCTGTTCCATATTTACTGTCTCCTACAATAGGATTGCCTAGATGACTTAAGTGAGCTCTTAATTGATGACTTCTTCCTGTTAATAATTCTAATTCTACTAATGAAAAGGTTCCAATACTCTTAATAGTTTTAACATCTGTAGATATTTTCTTAGTATTTTTTCTTGGTTCTTCAAAAACCTTAGAGATATTCTCTCCTTCATCTTTAGATATATAAGCCTCATATAGGCCATCTTTAATTCTTCCGCTTACTACAGCTTGATAATACTTTTCTATTTTTCTTTCTCTTATCATTTCATTTAATAACTTTAGAGCCTCAAAATTCTTTCCAAAAATTACAATACCAGAAGTATTTCTATCTAATCTATTACAAGGTGCTGGTATGAAAGTTATTTCACTTTCTGGTCTGTAATCACCCTTATCAAATAAATAAGAGAGCACATAATCAGTAAGAGTAGGAGCTCCATTCTTTCTATCAGAGTGTACTAAAACTCCTGGCCACTTTTCTACTAAAAGCATATTATCATCTTCGTAAATCACTTTTAAAAATTCATTTTCTATTCTGTTGAACTTTTCCTTCTTTTGTTCTGTAACTATTTCTCTAGTCTCCAGTATGTCACCTTCCTCTAAAGAGTACTTTTCTTTTGCTTTTTTTCCATTAATTTTTACATCGCCTTTTCTAATACTCTTATATATAGCACTTAAAGGTACGTCCTTAAGCCACTTTCTTAAAAATTTATCTAATCTCTGACCTGCTTCATTTGGTCCTATCTCTATTCTCATTAAATCCACTCCTATATTTATTAATGATAGTTCTTTTTTAATCAAAGGAATAAATCATCACTACAAAATTGTAGGGGATTGCTTACTTTTCTACATCAATCTTCATTTTTATATTCATATTGACAGTTTATACATTAACAACATCTAATTATATACTACTATTATTCCCAAAAGCAACACATTTACTGTATTTATATTTAGGATTTTCACAACAACTATTACTTGTAAATCATAAAAGCTAGAAAAGACGAGATAACTTAGAGTAACTAAATTACCTCGCCTTTTATTTATATAAGCTATTTAAGTAATCTAAAAGCAGTTTCACATTGTATTGCTACACCAATAGGTAAACAGTCTTCATCAATATCAAATAGACTTCCATGGGCAGGATGTATTATTCCTTTACTTTCGTTTCTAGCGCCTAGATAGTAAAAAGCAGCTGGCCTTTCCATAGAGAAATATGCAAAACTTTCAACGCCCATACTTGGGCTATCTAGTATTTTTATATTTTCTTTTCCTATAACCCTCTCTGCTGAACTTAAAAGCGTCTTTACTGTATCATCATTATTGTACAGACATGGGTAACTTTCTTCTATATCTATCTCGCACTGTCCTCTCATAGAGAGAACTATTCCTTCCACCACTTCCACAAGTCTTTTCTTAACATATTCTCTATGTTCTGTTCTCATGGTCCTTATAATTCCTGAAATAACCACTTCTTCAGGGATTATATTTTGAGCAGTACCTCCATGAAAAGAACCTATTGTTAAAACTGCTGGATCCGTTGGAGGAAGCTCCCTGCTTATTATATTTTGAAGAGCCATAACTACAGAGCTTCCTATAACTATTGGATCTATTCCAGTATGAGGACGTGCCCCATGCGCTCCCCTACCTTTTATTTTTATAGTAAAGGGATTAGATGCAGCGTTAACTACTCCCCACTTAATTCCAACCTTACCTACTTCTATGTTCTCATCTACATGTAGTCCTATGACGCTGTCTACATGAGGCCTTTCAAGAACTCCTTCCTTTATCATAACCTGCGCTCCGCCAGTAGTTTCTTCCGCTGGCTCAAATAGTAATTTTATGTTTCCATTTAATCTATCTTTAACCCTATTTAAAACCTTTCCTACTCCAAGAAGTATAGTAGTGTGAGCATCATGTCCGCAGGCATGCATTTTTCCTTTTACTGCAGAACTATACGCACATCCCTTTTTATCTTCCAGTGGAAGAGCGTCTATATCTCCTCTTATACCTATTGTCTTTTCACCATTACCTCTTATTATTGCACATACACCAGTTCCAGCAGTTTCTGAGAACTCTATTCCCTCTCTTCTTAGAAAATCTTTTATCTTTTCTGAGGTTCTATGCTCCTCATAACCAAGCTCTGGATTTTTATGAAAGTCTCTTCTTATTTCTACTAATTCATCCTTAATTTCTTTAGCCATCTTAAAAAAATCTAGTTCCATTGTCAACTCTCCAATCTTTTTAATTAACAATTATGAAATAACATTTATATTTAGTTATTAACTTTCTTATTCCCAACCTAGTTCTATCTGATCTCCGTTTTTAAGGCTATCGTAATATCCTACACTATTTCCATTTAAGCGTAGATAAAGGTTTCCTTTTGGTACCGTTAAATCAAATTCTATGTAGTTAAAAATATCTACAAATATATACTCCTTCTTACCCTTTAGAGTAATAGATTTATCGTTAACTATAATCTCAATTTCCTCAGAATTATTTTTATCTAACTCAAGATCTATATACTCTCTGCTGCTTACTTCACTGATAGTATCTTTGTCATTATCAATATTATAGCTTTCTGTACTGCTGCTGAAGTTATTGTCTTCTTTACCTTTTTCAACAATCTCTTCTTTTAAGCTTCCGTCAACTCTTTCAGATTCTTCATTCTTAATTCTATATATCCTATTTTCATCCTTTATAACATAGTTATCTGACAATTCCACTCCATCTAAAAAGTACTTATAATCTAATGAATTATCTGTATAATACTTTTTATAATCTCCCAAGGTTTCAGGAAATATTATTTGTACTTCGTCCCCTTCTCTAATATCATCCTCTATACCTGCTTTTTTCCCATTAATAATGCCAATAGGTTCTAAATTTTCTATTATGTCATTAATAAAAAAACTTACTGAGTAAAGTTTCTTAACATAGTCCTTTATCTTTGGCGATGCATCTTTTCCAGCTTTAGCATAGATAATGTTTATGGTATCTCCCTCTTTTACCTCTTCATCTATGCTTTTTGCAACTCCATTTATAAAAATTTCTGCATTGGAAGCAAGTGAGCCAAAGGCAACTCGTTTTATGCCATTTAAATTAAATCTCATATTTCTTCCGTTTTTACCTATAAGTATCTTAGGATCAACTCCAGCCTGCATCATAACGTCCATTACTGTATGCTTATGTGAATTAAATAAACTAATCACCGTTCCATTCACCGTTACATCAATAAAGTCATGACCTAGCCTTTTTATTGAAATCAATGCGATACCAAGAACTGTTACCCCAATACTTCCCATAGAATTATCCTGACAGACACAATCGACTACTGCATCTCTTCCTCTTATTCCGATTCTTTGGATAGGTATATTAAGCTTTTCCGCCAAAAATTCTTTAAGCATTGGGGTATGCGCTCCACCTCCAACAAGAAATATAGCATTTGGGGATTTATCTCCATTTAATCTTATAACAGTAGCGCCTATTTCCTCTGCTATTTTTCTCACAACAGGAGTAATTAGTTTAATTACTTCTTCAGAAGTTATCTCATTTTCTAAACCCAATACATCTACATAAGAGATTATCTCCTTGTTAGTACAATCCTTCTTTATATTCTCTGCAGTGTTGAAGTCTACTAAATAACTTTGTGCTATAGTCTCTGTTATCTCATCACCAGCAATTGGAACCATCCCATAGGCACTTATGCTGTCCTTGCTGCTTATAGCTATATCAGAAGTTCCTGCACCTATATCTACTAGTGCTATATTTAGAAGCCTTAAATTCTTGGGTATAGCTGCTTCCATAGCTGCTATAGGCTCTAAAGTTAAACTTGCCACTTGAAGCCCTACTTTATTCATAACTGCATAAAGGCTATCCACTACAGATCTTGGCAAAAATGTTGCTATAATTTCCGCTGATATGATTTCTCCCTTATGTGCAAGCAAATTATTTATTATATATCCGTTTAAAAAATAATTTCTGACACTGTACCCAACACAATAGAGCTTTCCTTCACTTTGGTCATTAATTTCTTCTTCAGCAGCTTTAACTGCTGTAAGTTCAAGACTTCTCACTGTATCATTATCTATTTCTCTATCATAGTCTAATTTAAGTTCAGCCTTTGAAATTACTGTTCTCAAAAATCTTCCAGCTGCAGCAATTGCAACCTTTTCCATCTTCATATTTAGACTTTCTTCCAGCTTTTTCTTTACATTGTTCACTGCCGCAGCAACTAGCCCTATATCATGAATTTGTCCATCTATCATAGACCTTTCTTCATGTTCTATAGAATATTCCGCCACTACATGAAATTTCTTATCCTTTACAATCCCCGCTGTGCCTATTACTGAACGGGTACCTATATCCAATGCAAATATAACGTCTTGGGTATTTATATTAATGTTGTCCATATTTCATACCTCTTTTTTGATAATTTAAAAGCTCATATTCTTAGAATATGAGCTTAATAAAATTATATAACATTATGAATAAACATTCAATAAACTACTCTGTTATCTTTAATGTACCTTCATTTTCATTTATATATGGTAATGTTTTTATTATTTCGTAAACATACTTTAATCCTGATCTTTCGCCCTTTAAAAGTTCACCTTTTTCAACCTCATTATAGCAAAGCATATTGCACCAGAAGTCCACAAAATCATCCTTAGTTACAAAATGAGTGTTATCGTTATCTTTAACTACAAAACCACTCTGAAATTTTTCCACTATATCAATATTCTTAATTTCATCCTTTGATAAAATTACATTTACATCATCCCACATTTTTTGAAATGCAACCATTGGTTTCCCTCCTGATTTTTATCTTTGTATTCAAATCTATATATAGTATATCATATATTATGTAGAAGTCAAAGACTTTGTTACATAGCCACTTAATAATGTATCACATTTTGTTTGTTTATAATAACAATCAGCTATTATTGTATATTATTATAAACAACTTCTCCAATATATTTATAACCTTTGTCACTAGGGTGACCAGTATTTGTTCCGCTGCCACCAGAGTAATCGTTAGCTCCCATTCCAAATAGGCCCTGTTTTTGTGCTTCAGTATAATCTTCAAAATATGCTTTATAAATATCTATAATGCCAGTGTTATAAGTATCTGCTATTTCATACATAGATGCTACATATGCAGCCCAATTTGTTGTCCATGTATCAGCAGGTTTTTGGTTTGGAATTAAACATACATTACTACCTCTTTCTTGCCAATAGGTTACTAAGTCTATCATGTTCGCTTTAAAATCTTCAACAGGAACGTCATTTGCTGCTTCATTAAGTCCAAAGGATAAAAGTACTAAATTTGGCTCTGCTAATGTGTCCCAACTTTTCTTTTGTGAAAGTGCATTAAAATAACTTGCTCCTTTGCTGGAAATTGCTATTTTATCTACTTGAATTCCTGTTGTACTTGATAAAGCAATTGCACCTTCTATATAAATACTTGCTGTTGCATTAGGAGTTATTATCAGCGTGTGCTTAGTGTTGCTTAAACCTGAATAAGAAACTCTATGAGAGAAACTAGTTGTTTCCCCTAAACAATTTATAGTTCCTACTTCTGCACCATCTATTGTTACTGTAGCTGTACCACCATCTGTTACCTTGGAGTATAGTAAATCTAAATCTGTCCCAGTGAAAACTAAAGTTGCTGGTGAAGCATTTTTAGCAGAAGTTGCAAAACAACCACCAAAGCCGCCAACATTAGAAACAATAGTATTTTTAGCGCCAGAAACACTCCAACCTTCTCCTAATGTCCATCTAGGATTAGTGCCAGAAGGTAATGCTCCTTCATATACACTAATAAAACCTTCTCCTGCATTCCCGTACTTATTTTGTAAAGAGGATTTCATTATTCCAACCCAAGACTTATTTACCTCATCACTGGAATATTCTCCTCTTGTGTTAGATTCACCTATACAATATATTTTTACTTTCTGCGTATTTGTATTTTTCAACGCATTTTTATATTTTGACAAAGCTTCATCGATATTATACCCATATTTTTTATAAGGTGATGGCTCTTCAATTGTTTCTGGCGGTGGTTCAACGTTTTTTGATAGGTTATTTTTTCTTAATGAACTTGCAAAAAATACCGCACAAGATACAGCTACAGCAGAAATAATTAATAGTTTTCCTCGCATATTCATACTCCTTCATAGATTTTTTTCTCCTAGGTTTTAAGGCCTTTAGAGTCCCTATATTTTAATATGTGTAAAAATGCTGCATTAAATGCATTTTAAGGAATTGTTGCTTAGTATTTATGTAATAATCCACTATCAATAACCACTAATGCATCAAACTTTCTTTCTATACCATTACTAAAAATAATACTTATATATTTTCCTTCAATTTTAGATATCTTTCCACTACCATAGGTTTTGTGGACTATATCTTCCCCCAATTGATAAGGAATGTTAACTGCCGCTTCCTTCTTATGTAGCTCCTCTACACCTATGTCAAATTCCTTAATAAATCTCGAAAGTGACCTACCCCTTCCTTTCAAGGTTTTAGTGGTGTACATATATATATTATGTATTGCTCTTGTAATTGCTACATAAAATAATCTTCTTTCTTCTTCTAGGTTTTGCGGAATACTGTTTATGTGAGGTATAACTTCCTCGTCACAGTTAATTATAAATACGTTAGTAAATTCCATCCCTTTTACACCATGTATTGTACTCAAAACAACTCCATTTGTGTCCTTAGACTTTTTTTTAAGCTGATCCTTTAGAGTATCTATATGAAGAAGGAAGTTGGTTATACTATTATAATCTTCTGCAGCTTCTTTAAACTCTTCCAAAACATCCTTCAGTTCCGAAGTATCAGCTTTCACTCTCTGACTATATTCTCTTATATAGTCCAGGTACCCTAAATTATTTATGATAAAATTTATTGCATCCTTAAGATTCATTTTATTTAACCTTAGAATATCCCTCTCTAAAGTTTCAATATTTTTAATTTGAAAAATAGGCATATCCTCTATATTTCTTAGTATTTCTAAGCAATTGTCTTTAATTATACTTTTTCTAACTTTCTCAATATTAACCTTACTAATATATCTAAAGGGCTTATTTATTATTCTTACAAAGCTTTCTCTATCAGTACTGTCAATACTTAGCTTTAAAAAAGCTATAATATCCTTGCATACAAAGTGTTCAAAAAAATCATACTCCTTGTCCATAAGCATAAGGGGGATATCTTTTTTTAATAAGGCTTCAATAATACTTCTACTCTCCATATTGGTCCTATATAAAATCGCCATGTCTTTGTAAGTATAGTTATTTTCTTTAATTAAGCCCTCTATACTTTCTATAATTCTTTCTGACTGACTTTTCTCGTTTTCCACATTATATATCTTAATGTTTCCCCTTTCACTTTTACTGGCTTCAATTTCCTTGTTGTTTCTGTTTTTGTTATTTTGAATTAACTTTTTTGATAGGGAAACTATATTCTCTGAGCTTCTATAATTAATACGCAAAAATATCTTCTGTCCATCTTTGAAATATCTGTCAAACTCAACCATACAGTCTGGTCTTGATCCCCTAAAACCATATATACATTGATCTTCATCTCCTACTGCAAATATAGAGTTCTCTACTCCAAGCATTTGTAGCAACTCGACTTGAAGTTTATCGCAATCCTGAAACTCATCAACTAGTATATATTTAAAAAGTGATCTGTATCCATCTAGAAGTTCTGGTTTTTCTAGAAACAATTTTTTTGTATTAAGCTGAAGATCATCAAAATCCATCAGTCTATTTTCCTCTTTATAATTCTCATAAGCAGTAAAGCATTCTCTAAATATTGCCTTATCTATCTTGGATTTAAAGTCATTTATATCTACTTGGCTATTTTTAAAAAGTGAAATATCATTAATTACCTCCTTAACTTTTTCATCACTTACAGAGTCAAGAAAGGAGATTAGCACTCCATTAACTAACTTATAGACCTCAGAGGTTTTTATTATATTTATATCTCCTTTATGCCTAGATAGTATTTTATAAAATAAGGCATGAAAGGTTCCAAAAAAAGGAGACCTGCTAGCTTTTGTTAGCTTTAAAAATCTTTCCTTCATATTCAAAGCAGCAGCCCTTGTAAAAGTTATTACTATCATGTTATCAACACTAACCCTTTTATTGACTATAAGATGTACAATTCTACTTATAATAACAGTAGTTTTGCCACTGCCTGGTGGGGCTACCACCAGAACATTTTTATCTTCTGCAAATACTGCCCTTTTTTGGTATGAATCTAAATTATTATTTCCAATCATCATTTTCTCCCTTTGCATAATTCAACTTATAAATATATAATATCTATTATATATTTATAAGCTTACAATAGTAGACTTTTTAACACTATTGTAATAATTTTAGTAAAGTATTACAATGTGTATATACATAATTGTTAACTTTATTCATTTTATTAAAACATGTAGAGGAGTTTTTGTTATGGAATATACTAAGAATTTTGATGTGAGAAACGGAAGAAATCTTACAATGCTAGTAGATTTTTACGAACTTACAATGGGCAATGGGTATCTTGAAAGCGATATTGGAAACAAGATAGCTTATTTTGATATGTTCTTTAGAAGAGTTCCTGATGGCGGTGGCTACTGCATAATGGCTGGGGTGCAACAGGTGATTGAATACTTATCCAACCTTAAGTTTTCCAAGGATGACGTTGAGTACTTAAAGAGTAAAAATATATTCTCAAAAGAGTTTTTGGATTATTTAGAAAACTTCCAATTTAGCTGTGATGTCTGGGCAGTTCCAGAAGGAAACCCGGTGTTTCCAAATGAGCCTTTAATTACTGTTAAAGGTCCAGCTATTCAGGCACAATTTATTGAAACTATGATTCTTCTTACAATAAACCATCAAACTTTAATAGCTACTAAAGCCAATAGGATTTGTAGAGCTGCAGAGGGAAAGTCTGTAATGGAATTTGGTTCAAGAAGAGCTCAAGGTTACGATGGAGCTATATACGGTGCTAGGGCTGCTGCTATTGGAGGTTGTTCCTCTACTGCATGTGCTATCGCAGAGCAAATGTTTGGAATTCCAGCCATAGGTACCATGGCTCACAGTTGGATTCAGTTATTTCCAACAGAATATGAATCCTTTAAGGCTTGGGCTGATGTATACCCAGATAACTGTATCTTACTTATTGATACATACAATGTACTTAAGTCCGGCCTACCTAATGCTATAAAGGTTTTCAATGAAGTCCTTATTCCTAAAGGTTATAGACCTAAGGGTATAAGAATAGACAGTGGTGATATAACTTATCTCTCAAAAAAATGCAGGGAAATTCTTGATGCAGAAGGTTTCAGTGATGTAAAAATCATTGTATCAAATTCTCTTGATGAATTTATTATCAGGGATGTATTAAGTCAAGGAGCTCATATAGATTCTTTTGGCGTTGGTGAAAGACTAATTACTGCCAAATCAGAGCCAGTCTTCGGAGGAGTATATAAGTTAGCAGCAGTGGAAGATAACTCTGGAAATATAGTAGCCAAAATAAAAATAAGCGAAAATGAAGAAAAAATAACAAATCCAGGCTTTAAGAAGATCTATAGAATATTTGATAAGGCAGAAAATAAAGCTATTGCTGACTTAATAACGTTAAACGATGAAGTAATAGACGAAAATGAACCTATAGAAATATTTGATCCTGTTTTTACTTGGAAAAAGAAAAAGATTAAAGAGTATTATGTTAAAGAGCTTATGGTGCAGATTTTTGATAAGGGGCAGCTAGTCTATGAAAGTCCTGAAGTTATGGATATAAGAGAAATTGTTAAACAAGAAACTGAACGAATGTGGCCAGAGGTTTTAAGATTCGAAAATCCTCATACTTACTATGTAGATTTATCAAAAAAACTGTGGGATTTAAAACAAGAATTGCTTCATAAGTATTCAAGTAACTATGAAGAATAGCTTGTGCAATTAGTAAAAGCGGCGATATAGCCGCTTTTATGTTATAATCACCATTTTATATTTTTAAAATTATATATCAAAACAGCACTTTTCTCTTTTTAACTATTAATTCTACTAGTCTTTATCTTAATTATAGATTAAAATATCTTACCCTTTGTCCATTCTTTATAGATATTGATTATGTCTCTCTAAATAAGTTTCTCTTATAAAGTTTAAGTCTCTTTCTAAAAAGTCTAAATCACTTTTTTCACTATCAACCCTGTGCATCTTATAACTAGGAACATTTTTAAAAGGACAAATACCGCCTGTCCCTTTGTAGTTATATAAAGCACAATCCTTAAAACACTCTACATCATTCTCGTACGTTGATAAAAATGGGCATTCCTCCATTATCATACACCCTCTCCTAAAAAGATATTATCATGTTACCCCTATTATACAACAACCATATGTAAAAATGAATATAATTTACCAAATTTTAAAAATTTTCATTCCTTTGCTATTTGGACTTTTGTTTTACTAATATTTCTTTAGCATTAATTAAATTGAATAATGCCTGTATAAGTGATATAATCTTGGATAGTTACTTTATTATAAAGTACATCTTTAATAGTAAAAAAGTATAAAAAATATACTTAGTTTACATGCATCCCATCATCCATCGTAGCAAATTTAAAGGGGAGTTGTTTTATGGACAAGGAAATCAAAGTCATGAAGATAAGAAATAAAGAATATACCTGTTCTGTGGAGTTAACTTTGGATATAATAGGCGGAAAATGGAAACCCTTAATTCTATGGCACCTGGGAACAGGAGGAACTAAAAGGTTCAGCGAAGTAAAAAAATCTCTGCCTGGAATTACCCAGAAAATGCTAACTCAACAATTAAGAGAACTTGAAGCAGATGGTATGATTAATAGAAAAATATACCCCCAAGTTCCACCAAAGGTTGAATATTCTTTAACAATTGAAGGAAAAAGCTTGATGCCTATTTTAGACACTATGTGTAAATGGGGAAAAGAATATTATGAAAAAGTTCAAAAATGCTTGGAACTAGAAAAGGATCATTCCGTCGCAAAATAAATTAATGTAAATAAGTAGCTTATACCATTAAAGTATATACTACTTATTTTTTTATTTTTTGGTTAAACTAACTATGATAAAAATTTATTGAAAAGGAGTTGGTCATATGTATCTTCCAAGTATATCCCTTTCATATTTCTTTTTAGCAGTAGCTATAATTGCAATTGCTGCCTACTTATATTTTAGACTTTTGACAGTTAAAAGTTCTCCTGATAACTCTAATAGAGAAAAAATAATTGGGAATATGAAAGATCCGGAGAGTTGGAGAGAAAGAAATAGAAAAATGTCCTATGTTTGTATTTTCTGGTTTGTGGTTTCTATAGCAGCTTTTGCGTACTTGAAATTTTTATATTCAGTTGCCTTAATTCCAATAATTTATTTAATCATTTATGCGGTACTTATAGTTTTGTCTTTAATATTTTTTCCACGGACAAAAAAGAAGGCTTCTGCTTAAAAGCCTTCTTTTTTCTTTCATCCTAGTAGGTAATTAGTGTATATATCCATATTAATCTGACTTTATTATATCGATAAAACTTTTAATAATAAGAGCTGTGAATCCCCATATAATATAATCATTATATTTATAAAAATACTCAGGTATCTTTCCAACCCTAAATTGATAATCCTTACCATTCCTTATTAAATGGTAAGGAAAATCCTCTCCTGGATTCGGTACTAAAGGCAATTCGAAAAGCTCTGGTGAACTCTCTATAAAAAACTCTAGCGGAACCTTAAATACATGGTCAACTTCTTCTCTATTAGGCTTAATTTCACTTTTATTTAGCTTCGCAACAAAAGGATACATTATAAAACCATAAGGAGTAACTACATAATCCATATCTCCTATTACTTCTATATCATCTCTTTGTAAGTTCAATTCTTCCATAGTCTCTCTTATAGCCGCTTCTCTCGGTGTTTCTCCCTTTTCTACTTTTCCACCTGGCAGACATATATCGCCAGGTTGTCTTCTCAAAGTTAATGATCTGACCTCAAAAATAACACTTGTTTTTTCACCTTCGTCTAATAGTAAAATAGTTACTGCACTCTTTTTATGATTTCCTAAGATACCGGCTTCTCTATTTTTAAAGCTTTTCTCTACCTTATTTAACATACAACATTCCTCCACTCCTGCAATAGGTTTCACTATAGTTATTTTGTGATAACTTTCGATTAATTTTTTATAACCAGGTTCATATAGATTGTAAATTTTTTTTCTAAGTGTTATACTTTAAAATAGTTCTGTAGATAAATAAAACCTTATCTATAGTCTAATTATAATATTTAATATTGTAATATGTATATAAAATTATTGTAAATGGAGAGATGAGCCGTGAAATCAAAAAAGTTACCTTTATTATTATCGTTTTTTCTTACTTTCTCACTAACCTTTAATGTATTTGCTGCAGAGGATACGACAAAAGTAGAACCTGAAATTCATGGTAAAGCAGCTATTACAATAGATATGAAAACAGGTGAAATAATTTATGCAAAGGATATAGACAAGCAAATGTATCCTGCAAGTACTACAAAGCTTTTGACAGCATTACTTCTTGCAGAAAATAAAGGCAAGACAGATATGCTTAGTTATACAGAAGGTGCTAAAAGTCAACCTGAATATTCTCTTAACATAAACTTACATTCTATCGATGTAGGCGAAAAGATGTCTGCCGAAAATGCTATGGACGGTCTTTTACTTTATTCCGGAAACGATGTTGCTTATATGATTGCTGAAAATGTAGGAACAAGTGCAAAAGATTTTGAAAATAAAATGAATGAAGAAATAAAAAAATTAGGTCTTAAAAACACCCATTTTATTACACCTAATGGGCTTCATGATGCAAATCATTATACTACAGCTTATGATTTAGGTATAATTGCTAAGACTGCCTCTCAGAATTCATGGGTAAAAGAATCTATGGGTAAGTTAAAAAGTACCATAAAGACTTCCAAAGGTACAACATTCATAATAGAAAATAGAAATAAACTTTTAGGACAAGATGGTTATATTGGAGGTAAAACTGGATATACTGCCGCTGCAGGAAGGTGCCTTGTAGCTGTAAAAGAAAAGGATGGACGAAAAATTCTAGGAGTTGTGATGAATTCAGTATATGACCAAAATGATACTATGGTTTTTGAAGATATGAAAAAAATTATGGACTGGAGTTATTCTATAAAGCCTGAAACTCTACATAAAAAAGACTCAGTAATAACAACTAAAACTGTTAAGTATAAGCCTTTAGGATTTATAGGCCCAGAGAGAACTATAGATGTACCAGTAGTAATAAAGGATGATAGCAAATACTACAACAATGCAGTAAATAAAAGTGAATTAAAAGAAGAAATAAAGCTAGATAACATAACTGTTGCAAGCTTAAAAGGAAACAATCCCATTGGTACTTTAGCGATTAAAGAAAGAAACGCATCTAAGGATTATAAACTATACGCAAATGTGCCGAAAGGAACAGTTACAAAGACTAACTTACCTATATATGGTGTAGCAGCTCTTGTAGTATTAGCTGCAGTTGCCGTTGTAGCGTTTATAGTTAAAAAAATACTAGATATTAAGAGAAGAAGAAGAAGAGGAAAGTATATTTAATTTATAAAAGAGAGAGCATACCGGTTTTTATACTGGTATGCTCTCTCTTTTAGTTGTTTAAGTTTTTGCGTATACATTTACCTACATATGAAAAAAATAAATATCACCTGTAATTAACATAAACTTTTTTAAATTATAATATGATTAATACAAGCAATATACAAAGGGGGATTTAGATGAAAATTGAATTTAATGGCGCAGCTGGTTGCGTTACCGGCTCCTGCCACTTACTTAAAGTTAAGGGTAAAAACATTTTGTTAGACTGCGGGATGTATCAAGGAAAAGATGAGCATGATAGAGGTAACGAAAGCTTCTTCTTCAATCCTAAAGACATTGATTTTGTAATTCTATCCCATGCCCATATAGATCATAGTGGGAGGATTCCTCTTCTATATAAGCAGGGATTTAAAGGAACTGTCCTATGCACGGAAGGAACATTAGATCTGTGTAATGTAATGCTGGCAGACAGTGGACATATTCAAGAATTTGAAATGGAGTGGAAAAATAGAAAAAGAATTAGACAAGGTTTACCTTTACTAGAACCTCTATATACCTCAAAAATAGCCCAAGTTTCCATGTATCTTTTTAAAGGATATCCTTATGACCAATGGGTGGAACCTTTCGACGGCTTTAAAATTAGATTTAGAGATGCTGGACACCTATTAGGTTCAGCTATAATAGAAATGCTTATATCTGAGGATAATAAACAAACTAAAATTGTTTATACCGGAGATCTTGGAAATAAGCATATACCTATATTAAAAGATCCTACTATTATTGATTACGCAGATTATGTAATTATGGAGACCACCTATGGTAACAGACTTCACGGCAATTTATCCTCAGAACTAAAGGATTTCGCAGATATTATAAAAGGTACCTTTAGAAAAGGAGGTAATGTTATAATCCCTTCCTTTGCTGTAGGAAGAACCCAAGAGGTTTTATATGCTTTAAATAATTATATAGAAAATAATATGCTGCCAAATGTTTCTGTTTACGTAGATAGTCCTCTAGCCTCTGAATCTACTGCAATATTTGCTAAACACCACAAATATTATGATGATGAAGCTACCAAGCTTTTAAATAGTGGAGATGACCCTTTATGGTTCAATGGTCTAACCTTTACAAAATCAGCTGAAGAATCGATGAAACTTAATAAAATTCAAAAAGGAGCAATTATAATATCTGCTAGCGGCATGTGTGAGGCTGGGAGAATAAAGCATCACTTAAAGCATAATTTGTGGAGAAAAGAATGCTCTATAGTATTTGTAGGATATCAAGCGGAAGGCACATTAGGAAGAAATATAATTGAAGGTGCTAAGAAGGTTAGGATATTTGGCGAAGAAATTGCCGTAAATGCAAAGATTTATAACATGCACGGTCTTTCAGGTCATGCAGATCAGAATGGCCTTATAGACTGGCTAGAAGGGCTAAGAGCTAAACCAGAGAAAGTAATACTAGTTCACGGGGACAGTAACGCCCAGCAGGGATTTAAGGAGTTACTAGAGCTCAATGGCTATTCTACTTTTATAGCTAAACCTGGTGATAGCTTTATACCTGGTAAGTTACCACAGAAATTTAGCTTAGTTAGAAATAAGATTGTCTCAATTGTCAATTCTGTTGAGGATTTAGATGCTATGGATAAGAACCTTCTATTAGATCAGATAAGAGATGCTATAAAAGACATTTAAACTATTAATCTTTAAAAATAATTTTTTAGGTAATAATAAAGATATATTCAATTTATTAATTAAGGAGTGATTTTGTGGAAAGTGTGATTATGGCTCTAACAATTGATCCAAGAACAGCTCATGCACCTCAAGTACAAACGGTTTTAACTAAACATGGCTGTATAATTAAAACCAGGATAGGTCTTCATGAAGTTCATTCAGATCATTGTTCTGAAAAAGGTTTAATAATTTTACATATCTGTGCAGAGCTTGATAAAATAAAGGATCTTGAAAGAGAGCTTTTAGATGTAAAAGGTGTATCCGTAAAATATATGACACTATAAAAAACCCCCATCTCCAGGATGGGGTTTTTACTTGGTTAAATTTTTATTGCCAGCTCTGGACATCTTGTTATACACAATCCACATCCAAAGCACTTTGTCTTATTTATAACAGCTGTATCCTTAATTTCTATAGCATTATAGGTACAGCCTCTAGCACATTTTCCACAGGATATACATCTTCCCCTGTCTATATTAGGAAAAACTGGTGAAGTTATTACCTTCCTTTCAGCTATCTTCCTAGCTGTTAAGCCTCTTATTTCCTCAATAGTATTGTACCCATGGTTATTTAACCAACTATCCATTTCCCCTATTATTCTAGAGTATACAGTTGGTCCTTCCAGTATAGCTGCAGTACAGATTTGGACAGCAGATGCTCCTGCCATAACCATAGCTATTACATCTTCTCCGCTAGAAATTCCTCCTGCTCCAATTACAGGAACCTTTACAGAATTTGCTATAGAATAAACATACCGTAGGGCTATTGGATTTAAAGACTTACCTGAAAGCCATCCATATCCTTTTTCGCTACCAAGATAGGGTAATCCCGTTTCTATATCGATATTGAGACATGGACCTAAGGAGTTTATTGCGACAAATCCATCAGCACCTTCCTCTACCAGTCTTTTTACATACCATCCTATCTTAGTAATACCAGGGCTGATTTTTATATATACGGGTTTATCAGTGAGTTTTGCTATTTTTAAGGATTTGATTACAGGCTCTATATCCTTTTCCATGTAATGAGTTGATATTTCTATTACATCTGCATAAGGAGATACTATAGGTATCAGCCTTTCTATTTCTTCTGCAGTATATCCTAAGCTTACTATAAAAGGTACTCCAGAATACTTACACTTTTCATATTCCTCCTTTACCCACTGTTCTGCAGATATTTCAGACCATAATTCACTATTTAAAAAAAGTCCACTTTTAGTTTGCTGCATACAGGGCCTCGGTATTTCCGCCGGCTCCTGAGAAATGGTTTTTGTAACTAAAGCTCCTACGCCCTGTCTTACACATTCCATCATACACTCAGCATTTCTAACCTGTGGACCAGCAGCAGGCATAACTGGATTCTTTAATCTTATGCCACGAAGGTTTACGCTTAAATCTGCCATATAACTCCCCCCAATCAATTATTCTATTAAATCATCAGCATTTCTAAATATATATAAATTAAGTTTTAAACCCTTCTATATAAATAATTTCTACATTTTTTATTATTTTCCTTCTTAACAAAATTACTCTATTCTAATAACTCCCTCATTAAATTATATTAGTTATATAAAAAAATTATGGCTTTCCTTTTGGAAAGCCATAATTTTTTAGCTGTTAGCAGCTATATCCATATCATAGTCGTATTGTTGTTGCATTAACTCAGCAACATAGTTTACAAGATCTATAGTTCTACAGGAATATCCCCATTCATTATCATACCAAGAAACTACTTTTATCATGTTATCACTAATTACCATTGTTGATAAACCGTCTACTATAGAAGACCTATCATCACCTTTATAATCTATAGATACAAGTGGTTCCTCTGAATATCCAAGTATTCCTTCCATATATCCTTCTGCAGCTTCTTTAAATGCATTGTTAACCTCTTCTACTGTAACAGGTTTGGATAGTTCACAAACTAAATCTGTTAAGGAAACTGTAGGAGTTGGTATTCTTACTGAGAATCCATTTAACTTTCCTTTAAGATTTGGAAGTACCTTTTCTACAGCTTTAGCAGCACCTGTAGTAGTTGGTATTATTGACTCCCCTGCTGCTCTTGCTCTTCTCAAATCCTTATGAGTTTTATCTAATATTCTTTGGTCATTTGTATAGGAATGTATAGTTGTCATTAGTCCCTTTACAATTCCAAAGTTATCGTCTAAAACTTTAGCGAAAGGAGCTAAACAGTTAGTAGTACAAGATGCATTTGAAATTACACTGTGATTTTCTATATCTAAATCCTTTTCATTTACTCCCATAACAACAGTAATGTCTTCATCCTTTGCTGGAGCAGTTAATATAACTTTTTTTGCACCAGCCTTTATGTGTTTCATAAGTTTTTCTTTAGTTTTAAAGATTCCTGTAGATTCGATAACTATATCTACACCAAGTTTTTTCCATGGCAAGTTCTCAGGATCATTTTCATTATATATTTTAATTTCGGAACCATTTATTATAATAGAGTTTTCTGTAGTCTTTATGTTTCCTCTAAATCTTCCATAACAAGAATCATATCTGAAAAGATGAGCTAAGGTATCACTATCTGCTCTAGCATTAATAGCTACAATCTCAACGTTATCATCTAATCTTTCCTGAGCAATTCTAAGTGCTGCTCTTCCTATCCTTCCAAATCCATTAATAGCAACTTTTATAGACATTTATTTTTCCCCCTAAATCTTGTATGATATATTATTCAAATAATTACACATCATAATATCTTTATTTATTAATAATATATGCACACTATTTAATATATGTGCTATATTATTTATAACAATAATATTTATTTATGTCAATTATATTTTACGTATCTTTATTAGGGAATATCTCAATCTTTCATTATATATCTTAATTTTGCTACACTATATACCCATTTATATATATTTTATACTTATATGGTTAATATCTTATTACCGTTCTGCTGACATTACTCCACCTGTGGAATATGGCAGCGACATGATTAAATATATCATCGAAGAATATAAGTCCTCAATTATAGAAAAGCTCTTTTCTCATCCTTCATTTATATAAATATAGGATATATTCTTTTGTAGATATAACTAACTTTTTAGATGGAAATTTACACACAAGAAATGAAGCTGTCTCTATAATAAGGATTATAGTTAAAAGTATTGCTAATATTAAGTCAGTTGAAACATCACTTTTCCAATTTATCATATAGATTACAATAGTTACTATCATTAATGAAATTGCTGAAAAGCTTGTTAAAAATAATGCACTCCTCTTTGATAAATTGTAAACAAATCATTGATAATAAAAATTGTAGAACATAAATGTAACTTGACACAAAATGTTCATTAGTATATCATTTAATAAGAGTAATATTTTTCTAAACTACCTTTCGTCCAGGTGATGAGAGGTTTTTATTTTAAAGAAATAGGAGTGAAAAAAATGGCTAAAATTAGAACAAGATTTGCGCCAAGTCCAACAGGATATATGCACGTTGGTAATTTAAGAACTGCATTATACGCTTATTTAATCTCTAAGCATGAAGACGGCGATTTTATATTTAGAGTTGAAGATACTGACCAGGAAAGATTTGTAGAGGGAGCTCTAGATATTATCTACAATACTTTAAAGATTACAGGATTAAAGCACGATGAAGGTCCTGATATAGGCGGACCTGTAGAACCATATGTGCAAAGTGAAAGAACAGCTATATATTTAGAGTATGCAAAAAAACTAATAGACAAGGGTGAAGCTTATTATTGTTTCTGCACAAAGGAAAGACTTGATGCTTTAAGAACTGATGCAGAAGCTAAAAAACAAACACCTAAATATGATAAACATTGTCTTCACCTCTCAAAAGAAGAAATCGAGGAAAAGTTATCATCTGGTATTCCTTATGTAATTAGACAGAATAACCCAACTACTGGAACAACAACCTTTGATGATAAAATTTATGGAACTATCTCTGTAGACAATTCCGAACTTGAAGATATGGTATTGATAAAATCTGACGGTTTCCCTACATATAATTTTGCTAATGTGGTAGACGATCACCTTATGGGGATAACCCATGTTGTTCGAGGAAGTGAGTACTTATCATCATCTCCAAAATACAACAGACTATATGAAGCTTTTGGATGGGAAATTCCGATTTATGTTCACTGTCCTCCAATAATGAAGGATGCTCAGCATAAGTTAAGTAAGAGAAATGGAGATGCCTCCTTTGAAGACCTAATTAAAAAAGGCTATCTAAAAGATGCAGTTCTAAACTACATAGCTCTTTTAGGTTGGAATCCAGGTACTGAAAAAGAGATATTTAGCTTAAAAGAATTAGTTGAAGTATTTGACTATAGAAACATAAATAAATCGCCATCAATATTTGATGATGTTAAACTAAGATGGATGAACAGCGAATATATTAAAATGTTAACCTTAGATGAGTTTAATAAAATGGCTCTTCCTTATTATAAGGAAGTAATAACTAAAGACTTAGACTTTATGAAGATAAGTGAACTAATGCAAACAAGAGTTGAAATATTAACACAAATTCCTGAGCTTATAGATTTATTTGAGGATCTACCTGAATACTCAATTGATATGTATCTACACAAAAAGATGAAAACTACTTTCGAAAATTCCTTAGAGACTCTTGAAAAAATATTACCTAAATTCGAAAACATAACTGATTGGAACCTAAATAATATCCAAAATTCCTGCATGGAGTTAGTGGAAGAACTAGGCGTGAAAAATGGTATCGTGTTATGGCCAATTAGAACTGCTGTATCTGGTAAACAATCCTCTCCAGGAGGAGCCTTTGAAATAGCTGAAATTCTAGGTAAAGAGGAAACAATAAGAAGAATAAAAGTAGGTATTGAAAAACTTCAGACTGCTAAATAAAGCTGTATTCTGATTAAAGAGAACCTTAAAAGTTAAATATAGTTACCTATATATGGACAGATCTCTATCGTTCTGTCAACCTTAACTTAGAAAACAGCCTCTAATACTGACTTTAATTTAAAAAGGATTCAAATTTTTCGTTGTATCTTTTCAAGAACTGAAAAATTTGAATCCTTTTTATATCACATTTAGGTTATCGGCATAAGAGGCTGTAATTCTTATATTTGTAAATAAAAAA
>NZ_JARUJP010000032.1:0-33585 GCF_033659955.1 Clostridium tanneri | reverse complement strand
ATTCTTTCTCTATATATACAGCACAAACCCATGGATACAAGTCCATACGGCTGATAAAATCATTGGTAATAAGACCTGCGCACCCTATTATTTTATCTCCATCCATCAGCAAATACCATTGTGGCAATGGACTAGAAGTAGCAATACAGTTTGATATACAGTCTTCGTAAACCATCATACTTTCTTCTTTTGCCCATTTGCTCTGAAAATACTCAATTGCTCTATCCTTATACTCGGGATGTTCTTTTATTGATAAAACTTTCATTTAAATCCTCCTAAATCAAATATAAATAATTTTTACTTCACACTTAATTACTATTTAAAGTTAAAGTAATTATATCATAGATACCTGAATTTACTAATTGAATCTTTTAAAGGTAACTCTCTATATGAAATACACTTTATATATGAGTTGTTAACAACAGCCTCATTTATTTCTTCTACTTGATTATCCTCCAATAGATTCAAACTGTCACTTGTTATGTAAGTTGGTATGCTACAGTGGATATATACTGGTCGCTTAAGATAAAATTATTATTTTTACTTTTTATTACAACAAAACTATAATAATCTGTAGGAACTCCATCTTCAAAAAAATAAAATATGCTACAGAGAACAAACCCTGTAGCAATTTCAAATTAAATCCCATCTTGTCTATTTAATTTACATAAAACTATTAACGTCCTCTAAAACAACTCTTGTTTTTGCATCTATAAAGGCAAGGTTGCTTAAATAATTAAACTTCTGCTATTATGGAGACTTTATGCAGTGATTGAGATATTATTATTTATTAACAAGTAGCTCCACCAACTAAGTGAAGTTTTGCCTGTAATATTTCATCTTTTCTTTCTAATATTTCATTTGATAATAATTCAGCTTCTATATTTTCAAATCCAATTCTTTCAATTGTATCAGAAAGGCGCTCACCGGTTCTTCCTTTTTCTCTATATAATAAAAGTGTTTTTTCTATAATACTTAATGCTTCTTCCTTATCCGTAAAAATTTTATTTAATGCTTTTCCTTTTGCTGTGAGCTTACCCCAGCGACCTCCTATATAAATTTTATAACCTATGGTGCCATCTTCCATTGCATCAAAATGACACTTTCCAATACAGCGTCCGCAATTGTTACATATATCCTTATCTATATTCAATACACTGTCTGCTATTTTGGCAGCTTTCATAGGGCAAGCTTCTGCTACAGAACACTTTTTACATCCATTACAGCTGTCTTCATCAAAATTAGGTATTCTTTGTCCTATAATTCCTAAATCATTTAAATCCGGCTTTACACAGTTATTTGGACATCCTCCTACTGCAATTTTAAATTTATGAGGTAGCTTTACATCTGAATATCCCTTATAAAATCTTTCATGAATTTCCTCTGATAGAGCATAGGTGTCAATGAGACCATATTGGCAAGTTGTTCCTTTGCAGCTTACTATTGGACGAACTTTAGAGCCTGTACCACCAGTAACCAGACCTTCTTTTGCAATATAATTTCTAAAATCCTCAATTTTATCATAAGGAATCCCTTGACATTCAATTGTAAGACGTGTAGTCATAGTAACAATACCGTTACCATATAGTTGTGCTGCTTCTGCTATACATTTTATTTGATCAGAAGTGATTTTACCATTTACCGTAATTACCCTTCCTGAAAAATTATCTGTGCCTTTGTTGCTTAAAAAGCCAAGAGCTTTTACTCTTTTTTCATTTTCTGCACTAATTGTTAATGTAGCCATAATATTTCCTTCCCCCTTATACAATATTGTTTTTCCCTTTAAACTGTAAGCTTTTACTGTTTTATTTCATTTTAAATTTATTTATTCAATAGAATTCAAGGTTAAGCCACCTTCAAGAACCAATGTATTGGTATATCCATAAAATTTTAATCGGTTCTGCAACAGGTACCCACGTTTACCTTTCGCACATACAAGCAGTAGCTTATCCTCCTTATTAAGACCTTCCACCTCTCCCTTTACTTTCGTTAGATCAAGGTATTCTGCTGATTGGATTGTAGGTTGAAGAGAAACATCTATAATTTTATAATCAGAAGCTTCCCCTCTTTTATAAGCAGTAGGTGTAATTGTTGTAAAATCACCCTTTATTTTATTTAGCAAAATATTTACTGTGTTCGTAAAGGGATGAATTGCCGTTGAAAAAGGTGGTGCATAGGCCATATCCATATTCTCTAAGTTCTCTAAGGCAGCATTTAAAGTAAGTGCTGTTACTGCAATATCAACTATTTTATCAACTGCACCTTTACCAAGCACTTGTATACCTAAAAACTTATGAGTAGCCTTGTCTGCAACCATTTTTATAATGAAAAATGAAGAGCCTGGGTAGTAGTGAGCCTTATCATCTACCACAGCTATAACACTTATGGGATCATAGCCATGCTTTATTGCATCTACTTCTGATAGTCCTGTTTTTCCAACATTAAGCTCCGGTAATTTTGCTACACCTGTACCAAGAACACCTGGGTAAGATATATTTTTATTGTTTATATTCCCAGCTACTATGCGACCTTCGATATTTGCAGAGGAACCCATTGGTGACCATGTTGGCAATTTGCTTATCCTATTTGTTACACAGGCACAATCTCCAACAGCAAAGATATCCTTTACATTTGTTTGGAGATGTTCGTCTACCTTAATTGTTCCATTTGGCATCAATTCAACATGGGAATCCTTTAAAAAATCAGTATTTGGTTTAATGCCAATAGAAAGAATAACTATATCTGCTTTCATTTTTTGTTTATCAGTTTGAATCTTTTCGACTTTTCCTTCTCCTATAATAGCTTCAAGTTTTGTGCCGGTAAAAGTCATAATTCCTTTGTCAGCTAGATGGTTTTCTACATACTCTGCAATTTCAGGATCAAATCCTGGTAAGATGTGCTCTGCTGCATCAATAACCGATACTTTTACCTTTTGATTGGCAAGGTTTTCAGCAACTTCTATACCAATAAATCCGCCACCTACTACAACTGCACGCTTTATATCGCCAGCTTCTAATGATTCTTTTATATGAATGGCATCATCTGGTGTACGTAATACAAATACACCCTTTAAATCTATTCCTTCAAAAGGAGGTTTTATTGGCTTTGCACCTGTTGCCAGAATAAGTTTATCATATGAATAGCTGGAAACTTCTTTTGTATTTAAATTTACAGCTTCCACTATTTTTTTGCTACTGTGAATTTCAGTTACCTCTGTTTCTGTTAAAACATTGACACCTGTAAGCATAGAAAATTTCTCCGGTGTATTTACAATTAGTTCTTCTCGATCCTTAATAACATTTCCAATATAATAAGGAAGTCCACATCCGGCATAAGAAATATCTTTACTCATTGTCAAGATGGTAACTTCATCTTGTCTATTTTCCCGTTTTAGCTTTGCTGCTGCTTTCGTTCCAGCAGCTACCCCACCTATAACTAATATTCTCATAATATAACATCTTCCTTCATCTATATTTATAATTCTATCTGTATAGTAGTACTACTTGTCTTTATCATACCACTTGTTATTAAATAATAAAAATGGTATTATTTTATAATAATGATAGGTAAAACCTATTAAGTTTTAGGTATTATAAAGATAATAAAATAAATTTATAAAGAAAGGTTTATAATCAATATGACAATTCGCCATTTAAAAATCTTTATAGCTGTAGTAGAAACAGGTAAAATGAGTACAGCTGCAGATCTATATTATATTTCACAACCAACCGTTAGCCAGGCAATTAGGGAATTAGAAGATCACTATGGTGTGTTATTGTTTGAAAGAATTTGTAAAAAACTATATATTACAGATGCAGGAAGAAACTTATTTACCTATGCTAAAATGGTAGTAAATCAGTTTGATGAACTAGAAGATAACATGTTAAAGGGGTTTTCAGAAAAACTCCGCATTGGTGCTACCATAACTGTAGGGGCTTGTATTATGCCTGAGCTTATAAATGAATATAAAAAAATAGCACCTCAGGTGGAAACTTTCGCTTACATTAATAATACCAAGTCTATAGAAGAGAAATTACTTAAATCCGAGTTAGATATTGGTATTGTAGAAGGTAAAATTAAAAATCAAGATTTAGTCGTCACTCCAGTGATAAATGATTATCTTGTGATTGTATGCAGCAAGAATCACAGACTTTCAGGGTGCGGAAATGTTTCTATTAAAGATTTAGAAAAAGAACCTTTTGTAATGCGTGAAGAAGGAAGCGGTACTAGGGAACTTTTTGAGAATTATATTTCTAAGTGTGGAGCAAATATAAAGATTAAATGGGAAGTGAACTGTCCAGATATGATGAAGAAAGTAGTGATTGCAAATAACTGCCTTACAGCTATATCTGCAAGATTAGTTGAGGAAGAAGCAAAAAAAGGTTTGCTTTATGTGATAAAAAGTAATGATCAAGCCTTAGATAGGTCTTTTAGTGTAGTATACTACAAAAATAAATTTGTTAATGACAACATGAAGAACCTGATGCACATATTAGAGAAATATAAGGACAAGCATATTTTAAGTGGAATATCCACTGGAAGCTTAGTGGATATTTAATATTTTTAATCACAAGGACTTTTTTTATAATTTTTTAACATGTCTATAAATACTATCGCACCCTTTGATGGAGTGATTCCCTTTTGTAAAATATACGAAAAGGGACGAATATATTGCTGAGGAGTTTTTAAAATAGAAAGTTCTTTATTTATTAATGCAGTTTCAGTAACAAGGGAAGATATAAATGTAATGCCTAAGTTATTTTTAACTGCTTCTTTTACAGAATAATTGCTTCCAAATACAATGACATTTTTTGCATTAATATTATTAGTAGATAAAAAAAGTTCTAAATATTCCCTTGTTCCAGAACCAATCTCCCTGCTAATCCAGGTTTGATTTCCTAACTCCTCAACTGAAAATTTTCTACTAACTAGATAATGATTATAAGGAACAGCAACTACCATTTTATCTTTGTAGAAATTATTAGTTACAAAATTAGAAGATGGAACAGTACCTTCAACTAATGCTAAATCAACTTGAAAGTTTTTTACTTTTTCGCAAATATTATGGGTGTTTTCAATTGCAATTTCTAGTTCTAAATCCGGATAGGCTTTAGTGAATTGACCTAAAAAGTGTGGCAAAAAATACTCTCCTATAGTAAAACTAGCTCCTATACGCAGTCTGCCCTTCACAATATTTCCATAATCCAATAAGTCATCCTTTGTGTCCTCTAATAGCTTAATAATTTGTTTTGAACGTTCATAAAGTAAGTTTCCTGATTCAGTTATATGTATGTTTTTTTGCTTAATTGAACGTTGTATTAGTGTTGCATTAAAATACTCTTCAAGATGTTTAATATGTAAACTTACACTAGGTTGGGATAAATTAATAGCCTCAGCTGCTTTAGTAAAATTTTTATATTCCACAACTGATATAAATGTCTTAAGTTCCTCTATCATAAAGTTTTATCCTTTCCAATAACCATTAAATATTTTAATGGTTATCATGATATATATATATTTTACTTATGGTTATATATCTATTATACTCAAACATGTAAGAAAAATCACTTCATATGAAGAGTAGAATTTGGAAGGATGATATAAATGCAATTAAATTCATTTGCATCTAATAAAAATGCTTTTAAAAAGGCAGATAAAGTTATTAAGATTTTACCGGGACTTATCATATGTGTAATTATTGCTTGGATAGGAAAGCTTATAGGAAATTATGTGCCTAGCATAGGCGGTGCATCTATGGCAATATTTATAGGTATGGCATTTGGAAATACATTAGGAAACAAAAAAATATATTCAGCAGGAGCTAAATTTGCTGAAAGTGATTTGTTATCTTATTCTATAGTTTTACTTGGTGGCACATTAAGTGCTCAAACTCTTCTTAAACTAGGATTTTCAGGAGTTGCTTTCATAGCATTACAAATGGTTATAACAATTACTTTTGCAATACTTATAGGAAAAAAACTTGGCTTTTCAGAAAACTTCCGTTTTTTAATGGCAAGCGGTAATGCGGTATGTGGTTCTTCTGCTATAGCAGCTACTGCTCCTGTTATAGACGCAGATGATAATGAAAAAGGCATAGCTATAACAATAGTAAATGTTACTGGAACAGTTTTAATGCTGCTACTGCCATTTATCGCTGCAGTAGTATTTTCTACTGAAACAATAAAAACTTCTGCTTTAATAGGAGGTATACTTCAGTCTGTAGGTCAAGTTGTTGCAAGTGGTAGTTTAGTAAATGAACAGGTTAAAGACTTGTCTACTATATTTAAGATAGTTCGTATAATATTCTTGATTTTTGTTGTATTAAGCTTTGGTACAATGAAGAAAAAATCTTCTACAACAGGTTGTAAAAATTCTAATTCAAAGGTAAAGGTACCTTGGTATGTAATAGGTTTCTTTATGATGTGTTCCTTATTTACAATGGGTGTGTTTTCCCTAGAGCTTTCTAAAATATTTAAATTGATAAGCAACAACTTTGAAATAATTGCCCTTGCAGGTATAGGAATGAGAGTAAATTTTAGAGAGCTTATAAAGCAAGGGGCTAAAGCTTCAATATATGCATTAGGGATTGCTACAGTTCAGATCCTATCGGCTATTGTGCTAATAACTGTTCTTCTATAAATTATTCTTTTTACAGGAATCTTGTACCCAACAATCCCAAGACAGAAATAGGACAACAAGTCTTTCTCTTGCAAAATTATCAGAGAGACCTATTACTGATACTGAGTGGTGAAAACTATAAAAGTATTTTAAAAATTAATGCTTAAAATACTTTTATAGTTGTTTTATATGGTATTCCACTTAAAAATTTAGCATTTTCATCTAAAATTCTTAATCCATATCCCGATTCTTTTTCAGCAGAATAGAAAACATTTACACCATCGATTTGAGTAAAGTTTCTCATTTCCACTTCATTAAACTTCGCATATTTACCTTGGAGTCCAGATTTGTAATCCCCTTTATTAACTTTTCCTGAAAGAATATCAAAACTCTTAATCTCTTTCCATTTGTTATTTATTTCTTGATAAACCTTACCTATGCGATCCAAAGAACTTACTAATATGTAATAATCCGTATCTGATTTAAATTCTGCCCTTCCATCAGCCTTTACCTTATCATCTTTATATAGTTTATCTGCTAAATTTGTATCTATCTTACCACTTATAGGTAAACTATTTTCTTTTTGAAATTGTTTTACTGCTGATATAGTATCATAACTGTTTAAATTTCCATCTAACTTTAGTTTATAACCTAAAGCAATAAGTTTTTTTTGAATATCTAAAGATATTGGACTAAATCCATTATTATCATCCACAGAATCATAATAGTTATTATTAATATAACCTAGTAAGGCTTTAGCTGTTTTAGGCCCAAAGACTCCATCTGTACTTATGCCTAACTTTTTCTGTACACTCTTAACAGCATCTTCTGTGCGCTTTCCATATATCCCATCTTCAGGAAGTTTAACCGCAAAATATGAATTTAAAACCCCCTGTATGTTTTTAACAATATCCCCTTTTGTATTTAACTTAATAGTTACTTTAGAATAATCATTATAATTATATATAGTTGTTTTAGATACTTTAGTAGTTTTTGCTTGCTGTGAATCCACAGTTTGTTTTGCTGAAGTTACTGAAGATTCTACGTTTTTTCCGGTGTCCACAGATACTTGGCTAGATTTACTATCATCATTTAATGAAGCCTTATTATGAGTATAATCTAGTAATGCTTTGGCTGTCTTAGGTCCAAAGATTCCATCGGCATTTATGCCTAACCTTTTCTGTACACTCTTAACAGCATCTTCTGTGCGCTTTCCATATATCCCATCTGTAGAAAGTTTAGCTCCAAAATATGAATTTAAAGTCTCTTGAATATTTTTAACAGCAACCCCTTTTTCATTTAACTTAATATTTGCTTTAGAGTAGTCATTATAATTATATGTAGCTGATTTAGGTACTTTAGTAGTTTGTCCCTGCTGTGCTTCTACAGCTTTTTTTTCTAAAGTTATTTCAGATTCTGTATTTTTTTCCACCCCTGCAGGCACTGAAGTAACTTTACTATTATTATTGGATGAAGTATTGTTAACATAATCTAGTAAAGCTTTAGCTGTCCTAGGTCCAAAGACGCCATCAGCATTTATACCTAACTTTTTTTGTACACTCTTAACGGCATCTTCTGTATACTTTCCATATACCCCATCTTCAGAAAGTCCAGCTCCAAAATATAAATTTAAAACCCCCTGTACGTTTTTAACAATATCCCCCTTTGTATTTAACTTAATGGTTACTTTAGAATAATCACTATAGTTATATATATCTAGTTTAGGTATTTTACTATCTATTACTTGCTGTGCATGTGCAGTTTTGCCTCCTAAAGCTACTCCAGTTACTATGGATGCTGCTATTAATAACTTTTTTGTGCTCTTCATAAGTTGCTCCTCCTTAAAACAAATTGTCAATAATATATTTTCCCTTCGACAATTTTTAATATTTTCCGCTGCTTTTATTATAGCCCTGTCCACTGTTAGTTTTGCAGACTGCAAAAGTCACATCCCATAAGTAAAAAAGTCACAAAAAATAGGGACTAAAGTCCCTTAAGATTGATGCAGATAAATAACATAAAAGCTTGACTTATACTAGGGATATATTCACTATCCTTTGTTACGGCAAATATATTCCGACCTGTAAGTCAAGCCTATTAATCGCTTATCTATATTTATTTATGTAATATTCCTCAATATTATTTTGTAGTGCGAGGATTGTCGCTTGAACTCTATCATTTACATTTATCTTTTTAAAAAGGTTTGTAGCATAGTTTTTAACTGTTTTTTCAGAAAGATACAGCTGTTGACCAATTTCCTTGTTGCTAAGTCCTTTGGAGATTTCAATAAGCACTTCAACTTCTCTTTTAGAGAGGTTATCTAAAACACTTAGTGTTTTCTCTTCCTTAATTTTTATATGTGAAAAAAGAATGGACACTAATGATTTATCAATATATTTTTCACCATTATATACTAATCGAATTGCATTTACAATCTCTGTTCCTGCAGAATCCTTAAGCATATAGCCATCTGCTCCAATTTCTATTGCTGTATTAATAGTCTTTCTATCATTTTCAACAGTTAGCATTATAACTTTAGTATTAATTCCCTGATCCCTTATACTTTCAAGAGCCTGGATACCATTCATAATAGGCATATTGCAATCTAAGAGAACAACATCTATCTGATGCTCCGTTAAAAGCTTCAAAGCCTCTTCTCCATTTTTTGCATCAAAGGCAACAACCATATCATCTTCAAAGCTTATAATTCTCCTTACCCCCTGCCTTACTATGTCATGATCATCAGCAATTAATATTCTTATCATCACGTTTTTCATCCTTTATCACCTCTCGATTAATGGGAAGCTTAATAATATAAGCGGTACCTGCTCCCTCTGCAGATCTAATTTCAATCTTCCCTTGAAGCTGATTTACTCTATCTAAAATGCTAATAAGTCCATAGGAAGATCCCTGTGTTTTTACTGTCTTTAAAGTTTCCTCTACATCAAATCCAACACCATCATCGGTTATAATTAGTATTAGATATTTTGTCCCATAATCTAGCCTTACTTCTACATGCTTTGCCTTAGAGTGCTTTCTAATATTGTTGAATATCTCTTGAACAATTCTATATACTGCAATCTGAATAATGTGTTCTATTTCTGTATTAATAGGCTTTAGGTCTAATTTCACATCAATGTCTAATTCTTGAGAAATTGCATTTACAATTTGGTAAATAGTTTCACTTAACCCCAAATCATCTAAAGACATTGGTCTTAAGTCAAATATAATACTTCTTACTTCCCTTAAAGCTACCTTAGCACTTTCCTTTAAATCTGCCAATTCCTTAAGCCCTTCTTGCAAATCCCTTTGAATGACCATATTGCAAATATCAACTTTCATAATTACATTTGCCATATGCTGAGCAGGTCCGTCATGAACATCCCTTGCAATTCTCTTTCTTTCATTTTCTTGAGCCTCTAAAACCTTTATACCAATAAACATTTCCGAATTTTTATCTGCTCCTTCTAGAACAGAAAAAATGTCTCCCTCCAAACAACCAATAGCTATACTTATTTGATTAATCACGTTTTCCCCGTTCTTAACATTCATAATTGTATCTTTAAGGGCTCTTTCCAAACTATCTCTTCGTTCTCTTAATGATTTTTCTGCATTTTGTTTTGTAAGAAATTTAACTCTTATATTTGATGCCTCTTCGTAAGCCTCCTTAATATCATTTTCAGTAAATTTTAAAAAATTTGCAGAGACCTCAGCCAGCCTTCTTCTACAAGCCCTATCTTGTTTTTCTAGTTCATCAACCTCATCAATAACCTTAGTAACTTCACTTCTAACTTGGTCCAATTCAAACATTAAGTTGTCTTGATTCCTTCTTATGTTGTCCACAATATCAAGTATTTGTCCTCTGCTTGAATTTACCTTTTCTATTATATTCTTAATTATTTTATTGATTTCATTAACAGCCAAGTCCATATTGCCAATCATGCCTCCATCTCAATGAAAAATAAAGCTCAAACTAAAAAATTTTAGATAAAAATCACTGGATTTATACTATATGAAGTATTCTCAATTTCATTATTCAATGTTACTTCTATAACAAAAATTAGCATATTCATACCTTACCTACAAATAAATACTTGTTGGCACTGGAAAGAATTTAATAATGAAAAAAAGAATATCCTTTGGTTAAATAAATTTTCATGAGAAATCTACAAAAGTAGGTTCTGCATATTTTACCAATAATTATAATAAAGCATTTTTTAACAAATTAACAGACATAATTTCTGGAAATGTATTAAATAAAGCCAAAAAAACTATAATTTTGACTTTATAATACAACATTTTAATACTAAATCATATTTATATTCAATATTATTTTTTCACCACATAACCTAGTCTCTTAGCTAGTTGCTGATATGAAATGATTGAACTTAGTCGAAAAAAGTGTTATGCTATCAATGTTAAACTCAATAGAGTATCTCTACTGCATAAAAATCAAGTATAAAATTGCAAATGATAAGAGAATATATTAAGAGCTTATTTTTATAAGCTCTTTTTTAGTGATAAAGAGAGGTAATAAATATGATAAAAGTTGATAACTTGTCCTACTCATTTCCGGAAAAGGACCTATTTCATAACATTTCATTTACATTAGAGGATGGTCAGCATTGTGCCTTTATAGGAACAAATGGCAGTGGAAAAAGTACACTTATAGATATAATTATGGATCCAGAAAAATATATGTTTGATGGAAAGCTGGAGATAGACCCAAATTGTAGAATTGGGTATGTAAGTCAATTCTTACAACTAGACAAAACAAAAGACACTACGGTTTTTCAATATATAAGTCAAGAATTTATTAGACTTCAAAATGAAATAACATATATTTGTGCTGAAATGGAAACATCCACAGATATTGATTCTTTACTAGAAAAGTACCAGCAAGCTTTAGATGCATTTGATGCAATTAATGGGAATGATTTCGAAAACAACATTAATAAAAACCTAAATCTTGCAAACTTGATGAAGTGTAAAGATTTAATGATATCTGAGCTTAGTGGTGGAGAATTTAAGCTTATTCAAGTAATTAAGGAAATGCTAAATCGTCCAGACTTAATAATTATGGATGAACCGGATGTGTTTTTAGACTTTGAAAACCTTAATTCTCTTAAAAACTTAATTAATTCACACAAAGGAACAATGTTAATTATTACCCACAATAGATATCTATTGAATCATTGTTTTAACAAAATTCTGCACCTTGAGAACATGGAGCTCCAAGAGTTTGATGGAAGCTATATTGATTATAACTTCACATTACTTCAAACCAAAATTGAGTTACAGGAACTAGCAATTGCTGATAATGAAGAACTTGAGAGAAACGAGAAGTTAATAAAAAAACTAAGAATTATTGCAACTGAAAATTCTGAATCTGCTAAAGGTAGGTCTCTAAATGCTAGAGTTAAAATTCAAGAAAGATTAGAAAAGCGTAGAATTAAAGCGCCATTTGTAAATATTAAAAAGCCCAATATCAGGTTTTTTACAAATAATAAATTGGAAGAAACCACTGTTTTAAAAGTTAATGATTACAGTGTTGCCTTTGATGATATACTTCTAGAAAATGTTAACTTTGAGATTAAATCTACTGACAAAGTAGCCCTTATCGGTTCAAATGGTACTGGTAAAACGACTTTACTACGAGAAATCTTTGAAAACAATCATGATTCTATTGAGATAAATGAACAGGTTAAAATGGCTTATTTATCTCAACTTCAAGGTAAAACACTAAATGAGTCCAATACGATACTTGAAGAGTTTTTAGATGCTGGTTTTAAAACCTATGAGGAGATTAGAGCATATATTTCAAACTATGGCTTTGAAGAAGAAGCCATTAATCAAAAGATAGGGTCTTTATCTGGTGGGGAAAAAAATATGCTTCAATTGGCTAAAGTTTCTGCTAGCAAAGCAAACCTGTTGCTTCTTGATGAACCCACAAGTCATTTAGACACCTATTCACAAATGGCACTGGAAAAAGCCATAGAAGATTATAACGGTGCAATTTTAATGATTTCTCATGATTTCTATACTGTAGTAAACTGTATGGATTTTGTTTTAATCATTGAAGATAAGACAGTTAGAAAAATGAGTATACGAAAATTTAGAAAGATGATTTATGCTAGTCATTTTGACAAAGACTATTTAGAAATTGAACAAAAGAAAAAATTAGTTGAAACAAAAATAGAATTGGCTTTAAAAAATACTGATTTTACCCTTGCAAAAGCTTTATCTGAAGAGTTAGAAAAACTGATTAAGTTACTCTAAATTTAGTAAGTAGCAAGAGGAACGTAAGCGATAAATTACCTAGTGTAGGGCTAAATAGAAACGGCCATCCGATAAGGTGGCCGTACTTTTCGATTTAATTATTCTTTTTACAGGAATCCTGTACCCATGAATCCCAAGGCAGGAATTCCTCTAAGAATTCTGGATTTGCTTCGAACTGAATATTATATATTCATGAGTCTCATTGGCGTAGGATAACATAGTCAAGTTCTATAGAAAAAATTTGCACCTCTTATGGGTGCAGTGCATCACATTATACTCAAGTGATATTGTGCATATACATTATAATTTTATATTATCAATTAATTCTTTTATTTTTTTAGAGTTTGTACTTGATGCATTATACTCAGCATCTTCTAAAAATGAACCTAATAAATTTTCACTCATTATCTGTAGGAATTTATCTCTTTCTTCGTCTACCTCTAATATTTTAAATAGCAAATCGGTTCCAACTAACTTCTCTTTAAATACCCCTGCAAGAATCATAGCTATAGATATTTGGAACTTATAATTTTTACTTGATATACCGTAAATTTCCTTAGAAAAAGGAAACTTAACTTTCTCTTGTAGTTTTATGATAAAGTTATTAAATATATTAAACTCTTCTACAACCTTTTTAAAATCTATTATTGATAACTGCTCATCTTGCTTTTCTAGTTCTTTTTTCATCTTCATATATTCTTCTGCATAAACTAGTGATTTATCATATTTAGTATTAATTCCACTTTCAAGAATACTTAATATTACAAATATACCTTCTTGAACTTTCTTTTTTTGTATCCTATCCTTGGATGCATTGTACGCATCATATAATTGTGTTGGTGATTTTTCTTTATATAATTGATATACGAAGTCATTTATATATGCATTTATTTTCGAATTATAAGCAGCATGTCTAATTTCCTGTGGTGATAGTGGTTTTGTTCCTTTATTATATCTACTAAATATTTCCATCTCAAACTCTAACCCTGGGAAATCACCAAATGTTATTGTCAATAGCTTTGCATCTAAATAATCACCCTTTACTTCTATATCAAGGTCTTGGAACTTATTTCCATTCATATTGTCCAGTAAATCTAACCCATCTAGTTTAAATACATTATTATAAAATCTATGAAGAGCTCTTAATCTATGTTGTCCATCAACTACATTTTTAACTCTTACGCCTTTGTACTTATCTGTAGCTAAAAAAATTGGTGGTATAGGTATCCCTAATAGGACAGATTCTATTAGTTTAACTTCATCTTCTAACTTAAACCTGTATTCTCTTTGATAATCAGGAGCTATTATTATGGAACCACTATACTTTAAAATTTCATCTTCAGATAACTCCGATTTTATTTCCTGTAATTCATAGCCCTTATTTATATTTTCTATTAAAACTTTAATTGACGTATCTTCATTTTTAGGATTTATTCTATATTTTTTATCCATAAATATTATTCCTCCATTAAATACTGTTTTATATTATCTTTCATAAGAATATCTTTTGCAACTGAAGTTAACTCTGGATAAATTTGTGTCATTCCAATTCCCATAGAATATAATGAAACTAAAATGTCTTTTTTGCTTGTTCCTTTTATAATCACTTTTCTTAAAATAGAATCATCTATTATTATGTCATCTAATGCATCTGATCGATCTTGAAAATAAACAAAAACACCATTTTGTGCATTTATTCTTCCATTTAACTTTCTTCCTTGTACTACAATTGGTCCATCACAGTCATCTAAACTCATGCCCTCATTCTCTGATAGTGTTATTATCTGAGACCTACAGCAACTTCTATTATTGAGCTTAAGTGGATCTATAAACCAAACAACTCCATCCATCTCATCATAATCATCAAAAGCGCTTTCTACAGAAAACATTAATGAAATTATATGTGAATTTGTAAAATCTAATAATCTTGTCGGCAGGCCATAATGTTGTGCGTAAATCATCCATTCATAATCACTTTTCACATCCCAAGGTTTATCTATATAATTGTGACTATTTACTTTAAACTCATTTAAAAAATATGCTATGGATTGTCTAGTATGTTTCATATGTCCATCGTTATCTTTCCTTAATGCTCCAGGTAATAGCTTATGATGTAAATTAGCTTGTCCTCTAGATAATGTAAATTCCTTTGGTAATTTTTCAACATAATCCATAAACTCACTTAACTTACTTATATAAACCTCTTCTTCCATCTACTAAATTCTCCTCTATATTACACTTAGTTATAATTATATAATTCAAATTATATCATAACATATCCAAATTTAGTATATTTATCTAATACTAGTCAGTAGGAAAAATCAATATGTTGCAAACACACATTTTAAATTATTTAAATTGTCAATCCATAATTGAATATGCATTATTATTCTAAACTAATTCTTTTAACGGATGTCTAATACTAATTATTTTATCTTCATACAGTTACATTAGTTTTAATACGATATTTCTACCTATAAAATTAACCCACCCAAGTAATATTAATCGCTAGATCTAATTTATGTATCTACTTACTGTAAATACGGGAAAAACCCACGACATTTCTGTCGTGGTTTTCATGGTGGAGGCGAACCTCATTGAATTCCTCACCAAAGAACATAGTATCCTGTAAATACTTCTTTCAGCTTGGTTTGCACAACTGCTTAATGCAAATAAGGTATAGAAGATAGTCTTCCATACCCTATTATTAATTACTCAGTATAACAAACGATAGGCGTTCCTGGTGTGATATTATCATATATGGCATTTGCTAAATAATATGGTGAATTAATGCATCCATGAGAACCACTTTTTACATAAATATCTTTTCCAAACTCTGTTCTCCATGTTGCATCGTGAATACCTATATTTCCGTTAAAAGGCATCCAGAAATCAACTGGTGAACTATAGCCTTCTCCCTTCAATGTAGCATTTCTTTCTTTATAGTTTAATACATATGTTCCTGCAGGTGTTCCGAAATTTGCACTTGTATTTCCAGTAACAATATCGCCTTCTGTAACAAGAGCTCCATTCTTATAAAACCACATATGCTGTCTTGTTAAATTGATTTCTACATAGGTACTTCCAATATCGTTTTTATCATGGGATACTGCCTTTTGTGAATATATTGGTTCTTTCTTTGCATCCTTGCCCTTTTTTATCACTTCAATTAAACTCTTTACTTCTTCTGCCTTGCTAATAACCCATCCGTAGTTACCACCATCTACTTGTACAATTTTTCCTGTTGATGCAGCAAACTTTCTTGTTTCTCCAAAGGTATTATATTTAACAGCCAATGAATCTACATAGGTTCTAACCTTTTTTTCATTAAATCCAACCTTCATATTTTCATCTACATAAAGCCACTTGTTTATAGTTGACCCATCTAAAATTTCTTCATTGCTGCCAAAATTATAGGTAACCTTTAAATTTGTATATTTGTTTAGAAGTTCCATAGCTTCTTTAGCTTCTTTAGATTTTGAAGTGTATTTTGGCTTTTCATAACAATTAGCCTGCTCTAGATTTAATAGATTATTTTGATTTAAAATTGCATTTTGTACACTTTCATAAACAGCTTCTTTTTTTATTTTGTTTCCGTTAACCTCAGGTATCATCTTATAACCATTATCTGAATACTCAAAGGAAACATCTTTAGGTTCATTTACCTCTTTACTGCTAAAGAAATTTTCCTTATTTAATTTTTCTTTCAATAACTCTTTGTCAAAGGTTATTAAACCCTCTATCTGCTCATGATTTTTATTAAAAATGGAAGAGATCCATTTAAATGAATCTTGCTTACTTTTAAATTCTTTAATTTTATTCCCCTCATTAATTGCTAATCCAATCTCTTTCCCATTGATTTTCCCTTTAATTCCATCTTGTCCCTCTATTTCCAACGAATATTTAGAAATAACTGATATTATTTTTTCCTCCGCTTGTTTTGTAGTTTTAAGCGAAACATCAATGCCATTAATTTGTGAACGAAAGAAAAAATGATTAGCAAAAAATATTGTTGCTGCTAGATACATAAAAGCTAAAGCACTTAATCCTACTATAATCTTTTTCTTATCACTCATATGTTTGTTTCTTTTTTTCCTCATAATAAATATCATCCCTTTAATTATTGTTAATATGCAAAATTTTATCTTTAAAATACCTTTTATATTTTAACATTTTATTTAAAATAAATATATAAATATTAAAATTATTATTAGGGAAACTACATTAAATTTTAAATTATAATTAAAGTGGATTAATTTCTTGGATTTACTACAAAAAAATGCCTAAAAGACTGATTATAATAAAAAAACTGTAATTTAGCATTATGCTATAGTACAGCTTTTTCGCAACTGAATTATTAGTTACAACTACCTATATTGTTAAAATTTAAGACACGGACCGTGACCGGTAGCCACAAATTTAGGATTTAACTGCATCAAAGTTTGCTGCAGTTTTGCTCTTGCTTCAGAGTCTGACACCTGCTGCGGAGTAATACTGTCTATTTCTACTTTCCAATTACCTTCTATTACTGTATTATGGGATTCTCCAAAGCCAAATACTAAATCACTGCTAAAGAATATTCCCCTTTTGTTTTCTATTAATAATAACCCTTCCCACAGGTGCATTTCAGATGGATAGTTAATGAACTCAAGCTCATAGTCACTGGAAATTAGCTTCTCTCCTGGCTTTTTAACTAGTACATCCTTTGCTATTCCAAATCCACTTAACTGTCTTGCTGTAACCTCAGAACAGATTGGTTTGGCCTCAGGAAAATGCTTTAGTATTAGAGATAGACCTCCGCATTCATCTGATTCAAAGTGAGAAACAAAAATATATTTTAATGTTCTTCCATTAAGAATCTCTTTTAACTGCGGTATAAGAGCCTCTGTCTGCTCCATGCTACCTGTATGAACTAATATAGGCTCATCGGCTAATAACAGATACTGGTGAAATGTAAGGTCTATAGGTGGAACATAGGAACTAAACTGGTGTAAATCTTCGTAAATATTTGACTCTTTAACAACAACATTCATAATAATAACTTCCTTTCACCCTTTTAATGATTATATATTATTTTGTCTAAAACTATTTTATATATGTCAACCTCAATTTTGTAAATGGAGGACTCACTTAGAGTTTTGCAAGCCCTTATAGTATCTTTAATATTTCTACTGTATAATTTTCACTTGGAGCATTAACTTCAACTATATCCCCAGCCTTTTTCCCCATCAATGCTTTACCTAAATCTGATTCTACACTTATAAGCATATTTTCTGGATCTGCATCGATAGTGGTTACTAATGACATAGTTTCTTCGTATTCATCCTCTATAAATTTAGCAATAAACTTACTGTTAACCCCAAGTACTGATTTATCTAAACTTTTATCGTCTATTACAGTTGCAGTTGAAATCATAGTCAATAAATATTGGATTCTGTTATCATTTTCTCTGTAGTTTGCACAAGCTTCTTTATACTCTGCATTTTCCGACCTATCCCCATGTGCAGCAGCCTCTAATTTCTCCTTTGCTATTTCCGCTCTTTTTACTGTCATTCTATATTCTAATTCTTCTTTTAATTTATTCATATTTTCTTGTGTCAGTATATTATTCATAATAAGGTAGCCCTCCTTAAGATATATTACGTTACTATTATAGAATAGCCTATATTATTATTATTTTAATAGTAAGTCATTAATTAGGCAAGAATTATGTAATATACATCTCATTTCTATGGAAAATGGAAAATTTTATAGTTAGAGAGGCAGTTTATGCTAAATATTTGTAACTTTTCATTTACTTGATATATAATTAGACAAATAGGTGATTGTGATCTATTACATTTTAATAGCATTTTTAGGAGGAATTTATTATGGCTACTTTTGAAGATTTCATGAAATTAGATATTAGAGTTGGAGAAATTACTAAAGTGGAGTTTTTTGAAAAAGCGAAAAAACCTGCTTATAAATTATGGGTTGATTTTGGTAATGAAATTGGCATAAAAAAATCCAGTGCTCAGATTACTGACTGTTACAGTAAAGAAGAACTTGTAGGTAAGCAAGTTTTAGGAGTGGTAAACTTTCCGCCAAGACAAATTGCTGATTTCATGTCAGAGGTGCTAGTCTTAGGAGTTTACGCTGCACAAGGAGTGGTGTTGATACAACCTCAACAACCTGTTAAAAAAGGTGACAAATTAGGATAATGAGTAATTTTTATAAATACCCTGGGAGGTAGATTTATGGCCAAGACAATTGCGATTGTAACATTTATGGAGTTGGCTGCAGAGTTTTATTCAGGACAGTTAAAAGAATTATTTGGGGATTTAATTGAAACTAAGTTATTCTCAGTTGAAAAGCATACAACTAACCAAGGGATAACTGGAGATATTATTATTGTTTCAACTTATTCAATTTATAAGGCAATAAAAAATAACCTTTCAGTTGAAAGTGAAGTAGTAATTCCTAATCTGACCTTATCTAAATCAGCTCTTAGTAAAATTAAGTCAATTCCTAGGGGAACAAAATGTATGCTTATCAACTCTAGTATAGATATGTGTATTGATACTATTTCTTTGATTGGGCAATTAGGTGTAAATCATGTGGAATTTGTCCCTGTGTACCCTGGAATGAGTAAAATTCCAAATCTTAAGTTAGCAGTTACACCAGGTGAATCAAGGTTTGCCCCTAAAAATATTAGTAAACTAATAGATATTGGTGATAGAATTTTTGATGTTAGTACTATAATAGAAATAGTATTAAAACTTAACCTTGAATTTTTGCTTAAAGATGAAAAGTTTATCCGCTACTCTGAAAGAATTGCAACAAACACCTACAGCCTGGAAAAGCTAGCTGGTAAGACAAACAAACTTGAAAGTCAATTTGATATTTTATTAAGAACACTTGATGAAGGCATAATTGGTATTAATGCTGATGGTGTTGTCTTTGCAATTAATAGCAGTGCTGAAAGAATTATTAAAAAAGAAAAAGATGAAGTTATTGGCAGAACAGCAAAAGAACTTTTTAATTATATTCCCTTTGAGGAAGTAATGGACTCCATGAAACCAGTTAGGTGTAAGTTAATAAAAATAAATGATATTTATATTGATTTAAGTATAGAGCCCGTTGTTAGTGGAAATATGTTTATCGGCATATTTATTATCATGAAAAAATTTAAAGATACAGAGTATCAGCAACAAAAATTAAGGTTGCAGCTTTTAAACCGAGGTTATAGAGCTAAATATTCCTTTGAAGATATTATTGGAGAAAGTGCTGTTATAGTTAAAACCAAAAAAATAGCAAAAAAGATGGCAGCAACTAATTCGCCCATATTAATTACAGGTGAAAGCGGCACTGGTAAAGAACTTTTTGCTCAAGCACTTCATAATAGTTCCTTGAGAAAAGACTCTCCTTTTGTAGCAGTAAATTGTGCTGCTATCCCTGAAAACTTACTAGAAAGTGAACTTTTCGGTTATGAAGAAGGTGCTTTTACTGGGGCTAAAAAAGGTGGGCGGCCTGGCTTATTTGAATTTGCTCATATGGGTACTCTATTTTTAGATGAAATAGAAGCTATGAGTTTGAATCTGCAATCGAAACTACTAAGAATTTTACAGGAAAAAGAAGTTATTCGTTTAGGTGGAGATAGGGTTATTAGTGTAGATGTTCGGGTTATTGCTACAACAAATGAAGATTTAACTGAACTAATCTCTAAGGGTAAATTCAGAAAAGATCTTTATTTTAGGCTAAATGTTCTTCCATTAAATATTCCCCCTCTGAGAGACAGAGGTAACGATATTTTACTTATCCTAGAGAAGATAAAAAAAGATTTAAATAGTGAATTTGAGCTTTCCGATGAGATAGAAAAAATATTTTTGAATTACTCTTGGGAAGGAAATATAAGAGAACTTAAAAACTACATAGAATACCTAACCTGTATTGCTGAAGATAAAATAACTATTGATGATCTCCCATTAAGCCTATTAGATTCAATAAATAATATAAATATCATATCTGCTTATGACTATACAAAAGTTAAGGATATTGTGGATTATAAAGACTTTATTGATGCTGTTAATGACAAACTTAATGATTATATAACTATAATGGATCAGCTGTTCCTATGCTACCAAAAGCGTATTGGAATTGGCCGCAGATCCCTTTCAAAAATAATAGAAGGGAAAAACTTATTTTTAACTGAGTCTGAAATTAGAACTATATTTTCCAACTTGCAAAAATACAAAATGATAACAATATCTAGAGGCAGAAGTGGCAGCAAGCTAACTGAATTAGGTATTAGTTTTATGAATAATGTTAAAAGGGTTAAATAGATTGAAGTTAAGTCTATTTAACCCTTTTATTTTATAACTAATTAAGACATATTGCTGAAAACCACCCTCTTTTATATTGGCATAATCCTTGCTTTTATTAATATCTTGGTAATAAAGATATTTTAGGAGGATAAAAGAATGCAATATAACTTTGATGAAATTATTAGTAGAAAGGATAACTTTTCAGCCAAATATGATGAATTAAATCTTAAATATGGAAGAGATGATTTAATACCTATGTGGATAGCAGATATGGACTTTAGAACTGCACAACCTATAATTGATGCTATGAAAAATAGGTTAGAGCAAGGAATATTTGGATATGTATCAAGACCTGACTCCTATTTTGAATCAGTCTGTCAGTGGTATTCAAGAAAACATAATTGGAATGTAGAAAGCAAGTATATGAGCCACAGCCATGGAGTTATTCCAGGACTTGTAATGATGATGAATGATTTTACAAGCCCTGGAGACAAAATAATAATTCAATCACCAGTCTATAATGAATTTTTTGAAATAGTGCAAGATCATGGTAGAGAACTAGTAATTAGCCCATTAAAGCTAACTAATGGCCGATATGAAATGGATTATGAAGACTTTGAGGCAAAAGTAAAAACAGGAGTAAAAATGTTTTTCCTTTGTAATCCTCACAATCCAGTAGGAAGAGTATGGACTAAGGAAGAACTAATGAAAATTGGAGAAATTTGCTTAAGGCATGGTGTGCAAGTAGTTTCAGATGAAATTCACTGTGAACTAGTATATGGAAATAATAAATATACTCCCTTTGCTTCAATATCAAAAGAATTTTTCCAGAATTCTATAACCTGTATTTCTCCAAGCAAAACTTTCAATCTAGCAGGATTACAATCCTCTATTATAATTTTTGGTAATGAAAAGCAGAAAAATAGATATGATTATCTTCTTCAAATAAATGATATTAAGAGAAATAACTGCTTTAGCTTAGTTGCAACTGAAGCTGCATATAGGTATGGAGAAGAATGGCTTAATCAGCTATTAGTATACCTAAAGGGAAATATAGATTTTGTGTATAATTACTGTAAAGAAAATATACCTAAAATTAAACCTAATATTCCAGAAGCTACTTATTTAATTTGGATAGATTGTAAAGACCTTGGAATGACCGCTGACCAATTAAAAAACTTTATGACTAATGAAGCTAAATTAGGTTTAGGATTATGGTATGGGGAAGAAAGTAAAGATCATGTAAGAATGAATATTGCCTGTCCTAGAACAATAGTTGAACAAGCATTGCTAAGATTAAAAGCAGCTGTTGATACTCTACAATAATTATACTAGGTTTATGGATTCTCTTTAACTTTGATACTAACAATCCATTGAAGGTATTAAAAATCAATACTTTCAATGGATTGCTTAATCTTATTATCCTTGCTTTTATCTACCCTAGCTAAAAAATATCCCGGATTTTTCCATAGTCCTTACCTAGTTCTCTCTGCATTACTTCCTGGAAAATACCAGCGCTTTTGTAAAAATACATATCATGTCTTACACATTCAGCAGCAAGTGCTATCATAGGTTTACTTTCTGTCCAAATAACTTCCGCCATGCTGTCACTTAGAATTTGCCCAAAGACAACCTCTTTCATGTCTGAAACAAGTGTAATCCACCTGCCCCCCATTTCTTTGCGCTTTTCATCTACTAATCCATGTCTGCAGTATTTCTTTAACGGAACCTCTGAATCTTCATTGTTACTGAAGTAAACAATCCCCATTCTAACATCTTGTTTTTCTAACTCTTGTATATCCTTTAGCAAATTTGGTAAATCTTCTTCCCATATCTGCATCAATAGTTCACTCTTCGTCTTTTTAATAATCTCTCTACATTTTGCAAACACATTAGAATTTTGACGGATATGCCATATGTAGTCTAAATCAGTTTTTGCAGGATATTCTTTTAATCGTTCTGTAAGATCCTCCAATACCTCTTCCGTTTCATGTTTTACTCTTTGCGAGATTTCATCTATTGGAACTGCTGCATATCTATTATTGTTTTCCTGCTCTGTATAAAGAATAAATCCCTTTGAAACTAATGATTCTAGTATATTATAGATTTTAGACCTCGCTACTGATGATAACTTGCTTGCTTCATAACCGGAGGTACTTCCATGTCGAAGTAATGCTAGATATACCTTTGCCTCTGCATCAGTTAAGCCAATTTTATTTAATAAAATAATTTCATTATCTACCATACTTATATCCTTCCCTGACCTTCTTATATATTTACGCTACTCTCAATATATTAACACAATATGCTACCATAACACTTCAGACATAGAAATACTCTTTCAATATTACAAGAAGAAACTGACTCAAGACTAATTTTTTATCTTATTCACTCCATTTAGTTCCAATACCTTGTTCTACTGCTTTTTCATAAATATACTTTGCAGTTATCAGATCTTGTATTCCGATTCCCACAGTTTTAAATACAATAATTTCATCATCATTTTCTCTTCCCACTACAGTTCCAAGTATAACTTCTCCTAAATCACCTGTGAAATCATCTTTTGTAATAGTTCCATCTTCAAGGGGAATCAAGATATCCCCTGCCTCTGATAAAACAGCTTCTTCAGAATCAAAGTAAATCTTGCTTGCTCTTGTTAAAATAACAGGGTCCATTTCCTGCATGTGATGCTGGTAAGCGCCAACACAACTGACTGTTGCACCTTTTTTCACTTTACTTCCATCAAATACAGGCTTAGAGGAAGAAGTAACTGTAACAATCAAGTCAGCATCTTCAATTGCTTCGTCAGAACTTTCTGCTGCTATAATTTTTACTCCATAATCCTTTAACTCCTCTTGCATCTTTGCTGCAAAAGCCTTTGCTCTTTCAAGGTTCGAACTATATACTCTCACTTCTTCAAGATCACGAGCAACAATCATAGCCTCTAACTGTGCAGCCGCCTGTCCACCTGTTCCAATTAACGCGCCTTTTCTTGCATCTTTTCTTGCTAATATATCAAAGGCAGCCCCTGATGCAGCTCCTGTTCTAAGTTGAGTAACATATGTTCCATCTAAAATTGCAGTTACAAATCCATTTGTACCATCTACTAACAATACCTGTGCTGGTGCTGATGAAAGTCCTTTATCAGTATTCTTAGGAAAAATATTAACAACCTTTAATGATGCACAATCTAACTCTGATACATATGCTGGCATGAATAAGAATGTACCATCATGCTTTGGTGCAGGAACTTGAGTACGAAGTGGCACAACACTTTTTCCCTCTGTAAAAATACGAAAAGCATCTTTGTCAGCTTTAATTGCATCTTTCATTGAAAATACTTTTTTAATATCCTCTTTTGATAACAATAACATAATTATTTCTCCTTTTTATATAAATTTTCAGTCTTTATAATTTAACCTAAAAAGCTAAATTATATATTTTTAGTACAGCCGCCTTGAAAACGACTACAATAGTCACAGTTATAGTCTTTCGTATAATATGTTTTTCTTTAATATTTTATAACTTACATGCGTATACCCCTATAGTAACTATTATATATTCAAAATTTTCTTTGTCAATGTACATATCCATAACTTAGCAATTGTACTTTGTATTTTTTATTAATCATAGTTTTCTATAACCGGTTTTAAAATCAACTATATTTTTTAATGACTTCTCTTTATTAAAATTCTCAAGATTTTCTATGCTTATGTTAACAATTCTCCTTAAAGTTTCTGGAAGGTGAAAAAATCCTGATATATGAGGAGTAATAACAACTCCCGGCTGATCCCATAATCTATGACCTTCAGGCAATGGCTCTGGATCTGTTACATCAAGTCCAGCTCCACTAATAATCCCATTTTCAAGGGCATCACACAAATCCTCGGTACATATGCAGTTTCCTCTTCCTACGTTAATGATGATTCCATCCTTCCTCATCAAGCTAAATTTATCCTTATTAAACAAATGATAACTATCCTTTGTTCCTGGAAGGCATAAAGCCACTATATTTGCTTTAGGCAAAAGATCATCTAAAGCCTCCATTGTATATAGTTCATCAACATATTCCGGTTTTTCTCCTTTAGTCCTTTTTATAGCTATTGTATAACTTCCAAGTGCCTTCATTTTTCTAGCAAAATCTCCTCCAATATCACCAAGGCCCACAACTAGTGTAGTGCTTCCCTCTATTGAAGTAACATTTCCCTCATCCTTCCACAAATGTTCCATCTGATTTCTATAATATAGGTTCAGCTTTTTTTTAATTTCCAGTACCAATCCAAGCATATGTTCAGATATTGCAAGTCCATAAGCACCAGTGGCATTTGTAAGATATGCTCCCTCAGGAATTACACCGGCTTCACAGTATCCATCTGTTCCTGCACTATTTAATTGCAGCCATTTTAGCTTTTTGCTTCCCTTTATGTACTCAGGAGGAACGTTGCCAATGATTATATCAGCACTCTTTACAACTTCATCGGTAATTTCCTCAGTAGATATAAAGATATACTCCGCTTCTGGCATCTTTGACTTAAGTTTTTCTTTTTCTTCTTCATTTAATGGAATCACAACTAAAATTCTCATACACTAACACTTCCTTATCATTATTTAATATTAATTATACTGCATAACTAGTAAATAAATCCCTTAAAGTTCACAGCCTTATATAAGTTTACCTTTCCTATAGTATTGCCCTAAGTAGATACTTGAAAATAAAAAGAGAAGGTTATCGTTCTCCCTCTCTCTAAAATCCAACCTTAAATAATATCTTTAAAATACTCAGTTATTTTAATCTTATTTGCTGTATTCAATTTTAATGTCTCACCATTAATACAAATATTTACTCCATTGACCAAATAAATATTTACATCATATTTCAAATTTCTTTTGCTATACTCTAAGGACATAAACTCATTTATAAACTCCTCAATTTCCTTAAGTGTCATGTTGTTATGAAGCATCTTTTTCTCTGAAATAGCTTTCTTTAAAAAATTCTTAACTTCCTTCATTATCTTATAAAGGTTTATTTGTTTCCACCTTATCAGTCTCATTTTTAAATCTTTAAAGATTTCATCCCCATCTTTTCTTATAATAGGAACTCCATGAAGCTGATCTTCAAGTTTTTTCACTGTAGAGTTATTGCTGTCAAATTTACTCATAATAAACAGGGCACCATAATCATATTCAGTTCTTATGATTCTTCCGTAAATCTGCTTTAGGTCTATAGATACAATAGGAAAATTCACCTTTGCATAAGCCTGCCAATAGCTTTTACCTCTTTCAATTTGATTTTCTATTAGAGACTTATAAAAGGGCTCCTTACTATTGATATTAGGCACTTTATCTAAAATCACTGTTGACATACTGTCTCCAGGAATATCTATTCCTTCAAAATATCCTTTTGATCCTAGGAGAATATATCTTTCCTCTCTGGATCTCAGCTTTTCTATATCCTTTTTTCCCTCTACAACACTTACTCCTAAAGCCTTTAAGTTATCTGTGGCTTCTCTTTTAAAGGTCTCAAGCCTTTTTCTGCTTGTAAAGAGAATAATAATATTACCGTCAACATTTGCTAAAAGCTCTATAACAAACTTTTTCATTTCCTCTGAAAAAGTATCTGTATTATTAGGATCAATATTCTCTATAGCATAGATTGCACTCTTGCCTTTATAATCAAAGACAGGTTCTATAGGGGCAACTTCTACTATCTCTTTATTTTGAGACTTTACAATATTTATACCTAAGGTGTTTTTTAAACTATTGTAGCTCTTATCTGTACTTAAAGTTGCGGATATAAAAACACAGCTCTTAGCGCCGCTTAGAACTTTTTCATAAAAAGCACCGGATACATCTAACGGGATACTGGATATCTTCCACCACTTAAAATGTTTATCTACTTCAAAGTAAAAACAATAACCTTCTTCACTTTGAACTATTACATCTTCTAAAAGTTTACTATAGCTATTTATAACTTCTACCTTTTCTATCAATATCTTAAGACGTTTATCCTTTTCAAGATTAGATATATCCTTTAAAACAGAAACTGCCTTTTCTAAATTTATGTTTAAACTGCCTAAGTTCTCTTTAAGATACTCTAAATATTTTACTATACCTGCTATCTTAGGATTGCTTTTATTTAAATGTTCCTTGATATTGTAATCCTTACTTATGCCACTATTGATTATATAGTTTTCAAAGGCAGCTTTAATGTTAACAGTTTGATTTATGCACTGTTCTATCCACGACTCTACTTCACTTAAAGGTAATGTATCCTTTTTAGTTCTTCTTGATAAATAATACAGGTATCCGCTTTTTTCTGCACTGTTATATATCTCTTTTAGACTTCTCTCAAAGTCATTAGAAAGAAGGGCGCTTTCAAAAGCATCATAGACTTCCTGCGTTAGATTATGAGCTTCGTCCACCACAATATTTTCAAGAGGAGCAGCACTTTTATAAGGCCACTTTAATAATAAGGAATGATTTACAACAATAATCTGTGCCTCCTTTAGTGCCTGAACCTTTGATGCATAATAGCATAGGTCTTTATACTTACAAACGCCTACTTCGCAAAGTTCTGAATCGCAATTGCATTGATTTATCAGGAAATCTAAATTAAACCTTTCTCTTATAAGAGGGTTTATTTCTTCTGCATCCCCAATACCTCTTTCTACCATGAGCCTTTTTAAATAAACATAACCAATAAGAGTTTGCATATCATTGGGATATTCTATATCTCCAAACCTTTCAAAGCAGAGATAATTGCTCTTTCCTTTTATTAAAGTACAGCTTACATCTCTTTTCAGATTTAATGCTTCTAAAAGATTAGGAATATCCTTCTCCACCAGCTGATTTTGTAATCCCTTTGTATTAGTAGATATAATAACTTTTTCCTCTTTAAGATATGTATATATAGAAGCAGGAAGTAAATAAGCCATACTCTTTCCTAGTCCTGTTGGTGCTTCCATTATTGTTATTTTGCCCTTTTCTAATCCTTCTCTTATAAATTTTGAAGCATCCCTTTGCTGTGGTCTCAAGCTGTAGCTTCTTCCCTTTCTTCTCCAAATTTCCTCATGCTCAAAAAGTTTTTCATAGTCTTTAAGGGCAAAAACGGGATAGGGTTCAGTAAACCTATTTTCTGGTTCAATAGGTTTACTTTCTATGAAGGACTTTACATCTTTCATATTTGCCTTTGTAAGATGCTTATACCAATTCCACCTTTCCAGCTCTGTAATGGTCATAGGCAGTGAATAGCCATTTTCATAATAAAAACTGCTTATTGCATAATTTACCATCATTATTATGTCTTCAGCATAACTAACAGTTCTGCAATCTTCCTCTTTATAGTTATTAATAAATTTCTTTAATATATACTGAAGATTAAACTCTGTAAGTTCAGGAAAAAGAATAGCAAAAAGCTCTATTAAATCTAAAAATTCATTATCCACTTTGAGCATATTTTCTTCAAAGATTTCAGTATGATAAACTACTGGAAAATCTTCAATGAAAAATACTAGCTTTCTTATCCCTTCTTTTAACTGAGGAGCACTATCTAGTTCTTTTTGAGTAATTCCTCTCAAAAGTTGAGAAATACTTAGTGACACCAACCTATTTGGATTAACTAAGGTGCTGAATTCTGTAGCAATATTATTTTTTATTTTAACAGCACAAATTTTTATAATTTTATTCTCCGTATCAGTGGTTTCTATATCTAAAAATATTACGTTATTTAATATACTGTAGGGTTTCATAATTTCTCCTTGGTAAATGGTTAACCGTTTTTAATACTTGTATAAAGTCTAAGGGGATTATATCATAGGTACTTTTTCTTTCTATTTAATCTTTTCCAACAAACTTTCCACAAAGTTTGGCTGATTTAATATAGGTCTTCCAAGAGCTATAAAGTCAACCTCTCCCTTTTCAACCATATCCGCTGCTATTTCAATATCTTCCAAGCTGCCGGCACCGATAACAGGAACTGTCACTGTTGATTTTACAGTTTTAATCATGTCTCTTAACATTGCCGGGCCTTTTAACACAAGCGGTGGAAGCATACCTGAGGATGTATCAAGAATATCTATTCCTGCTTCAACAAGCTTTTCTGCTACCAGACAGCCTTCTTCGAGAGTTAGCCCTCCAGGAAGAAGGTCATCCAGTCCAAGACGTACCAGTAATAAGAAGTCCTCACCTACAGCCTTCCTCACCTCTGTTGTTATTTCTAAAAGAAGACGGCTTCTGTTCTCCAGACTTCCACCGTATTCATCAGTTCTTAAATTTGTTATCGGGGACAAAAATTGAGTCAATAAAAATCCATGACAATTGTGTATTTCTACACCATCAAAACCTGCTTTTTTAACCCTGATGGCAGCCCTTACAAAATCCTCTTTTATTTCATGGATTTCATCAATAGTCAAAGCCCTTGGCATTGTACGTTTGAAGGCAGGATTTACTACAGCGGATGGAGCAACAGCTTCCATTTTGGTGAGATTAGTATCAGCAGCACTCCCTGCATGGTTTATCTGAACTACCCCAACCTGATTGTTCTTATGTATAACATCTGCAAGTTTTGTCAAACCTTCGATACACTCATCTCTATCCACATATATGAGCCTTTCCCTGTACTGCCCGGCAGGGGCTACAGCTGCCTGTTCAACCACTATAAGAGATGGACCCTTACGCTGCTCATAAATTGATAATAGTTCCTCCGTAATCAACCCATCCTCCGTTGCCATTGCTATATCAAAAGGTGCACAGGCATACCTGTTTTCAAAAGTAAATCCTTTAACTGTAATGTTACTAAGTAAAATTGATCCCTTGCTCATCTTTCCACATCCTTCGTTAATATTTTTTCGTATAGTATAAACAATAATATACCATAATCAGAATAATATTTCATAAACATAGATTATTTTATAAATTCCCCCCTTAAAATACTATTTGGTTACGTATAATACTTTGTTAGCACAGGTATTTAAAAGAGAAAATTTAATATATAAAACTAAAATCAATGAGGTGCAGCCAATGAAGAAAAAACAAAATGCATTAAAGATTACCGTAGTATATACAGCAATTAGTTTAGCATTGTTAGTATTATCCAATAAGGCCTTAGGTCAGCTTTCCAATGATATCCAAGGAATATTGAATTTTGATCGATATAGAGGATATTTTTATGTTATTCTATCTGCTTCTCTTCTATACTTTGTAATAAGTAATATAGAAATAAGATATATAAGCAAAATAACAAATTTGAAAGCTAGAAATACAGTCTTAAAGCAAGAGCTAGAAATCCTCTGCAGGGAACTTATTTTCAATGAACATAAAAATAGTAAGCTGGAAGGATACGCTAATACTGATGAACTTACAGGACTTTATACCAGAAGAAGAGGATTGGCGCTTATAAAGAAACAGGCGGATCAAATGTCAACAATTAAAGATTCAATGCTCATTGCATTTATAGATATTGATGGTTTAAAAGTGATAAACGATACCTTTGGGCATATTGAAGGAGATGATCTTCTTAGATCTGCAGCAACTATAATAAGAGATTCCTTAGCTAGAAAGGATATAATATGCAGATATGGGGGAGATGAATTCTTGGTTGCACTTCCAGGAGCCTGTATGAAAGATATGCAGGGTATAAAAAATCGGTTAGAAGCTGCTATATCAAACTATAATAAACATAGTTTAAAAAGCTATAAAATAAATATAAGTATTGGTTTTTCAGAATGCAGCATCAAAAATTGCTGGGATATTGAGGAACTTATTCGAGAAGCCGACAGTAAAATGTACACCAGCAAGAGGTCTAAAAAATTACATTTAGTTAGTAATTTTAGATAAGGGACAGTCTATATTCTAAGGAATAGTTGAGCGGAAAGCCGTAACCTGAATGGGTTACGGCTTTTTTAGTATATAACCCCAATTTACTTCTTTATCTTATGAGCCGTAATGATTGTATAACTATAAGCATTTACCGTTATTTCACAATCATCTATATCTACATACCAGTTTTTACCCTCTCTGATTATCAATGCATTTGGATTTTGTATTTTATTTCTACACCATCTAACAACATCATCCACATCTAAAGAAAGATTTTTCTTAATTCTAACTACTCCTAACTCAGTTGTATGCAATTTATCTAAGTTCAGAACCAGTTCATTTTTGTTACTTTCACTACTCATTTTTGACACCCGATATTAACCTTTCAAATTGCTGTTCATTGAACATAATTTAATAGTGTAAGTCTTTTTAATTCATCAGAAGTCATTCTACCAGTGCATAATAACTCTATAATCAAATGTTAGCTAATACAATCTTGGTTATGCTCGGTATGATATTTAAATACATCTCATGTTAAGGTTAAACTAAGCAGGGCATTATTGTATCAACTCAATATCCTAAATTTAAATACATCTCATGTTAAGGTTAAACTTCATCAAATGCTCTATTCATAAAACCATCACCAATTTAAATACATCCCATGTTAAGGTTAAGCGTTATAAAGCATATTTTCTTCGGCATTGCTTTCCCAGATTTAAATACATCTCATGTTAAGGTTAAGCATTATTTGTTGCAGCCTTTAAGCCTGAGGTATCGACATTTAAATACATCTCATGTTAAGGTTAAGCTATTTACCTTCTAAAAGCTGTATAAGCTGTTCTTTATTTAAATACATCTCATGTTAAGGTTAAGCCAGTATCTCCATTAAAGATAATTAAGTCAACTACATTTAAATACATCTCATGTTAAGGTTAAGCTTACTGCAATAGCGGGTACTATAGGAATTGCAACAGATTTAAATACATCTCATGTTAAGGTTAAGCTTTAAACCCTGTGAAAATAAAGTAAGCGAATCCATATTTAAATACATCTCATGTTAAGGTTAAGCTCCAACTGCACCTTACATTGAATATGAGATTTAATTTAAATACATCTCATGTTAAGGTTAAGCATTAGCAAGGATAATAAAACTACATGGAATTCTTAATTTAAATACATCTCATGTTAAGGTTAAGCGGTAAATGCGTCAGGTCTTTCCTCTCTTATATATATTTAAATACATCTCATGTTAAGGTTAAGCGTTAGCTTTGCCATATATCCTCACCACCTTTCTTTAATTTAAATACATCTCATGTTAAGGTTAAGCCCGAATCTGTGGACATAATTTCCTCTTTTAATTCATTTAAATACATCTCATGTTAAGGTTAAGCCTATTATTAATAAAATAATAAATATTGCACATAAATTTAAATACATCTCATGTTAAGGTTAAGCTATTAATCAATTTTTTGTTTACCTATTAAAAAACTAATTTAAATACATCTCATGTTAAGGTTAAGCTATGCCGATGATGTTAGCGAAATAATGGATTATATTTAAATACATCTCATGTTAAGGTTAAGCGTTCCCTCTGTATGCTGTATAGTTCTTTTTATAACTTATTTAAATACATCTCATGTTAAGGTTAAGCACTATTTATTTCAGCTCCATTAGCAACATCTTCTTATTTAAATACATCTCATGTTAAGGTTAAGCCTATCTGCTTATTTACAATATCATCAATTTTAACTATTTAAATACATCTCATGTTAAGGTTAAGCTTAATTGAGCACTCATTTCCCTTATCTTTTTTATTTTTAAATACATCTCATGTTAAGGTTAAGCTATCATCTGGATGGTGGATGGATAACTGATATAGAATTTAAATACATCTCATGTTAAGGTTAAGCCTTTATTAAAGAGTTCAGTAAATACGGGGTTAGTGATTTAAATACATCTCATGTTAAGGTTAAGCGCAAGTAGATTAAATACATCCCAAAGTTATATATCATTTAAATACATCTCATGTTAAGGTTAAGCTTGTTACCTTCCTTATCTCCATGGGTTGTATAAGGAATTTAAATACATCTCATGTTAAGGTTAAGCGCAAACTGCTGCATATTAGTTCCGGTACCTAGGTATTTAAATACATCTCATGTTAAGGTTAAGCCTAGCGTTTTTACGTTAACTTCATCCAAGTAAGGTACATTTAAATACATCTCATGTTAAGGTTAAGCTCTGATGTAGATTTAGTATTATCAACTATATTTTCATTTAAATACATCTCATGTTAAGGTTAAGCATTAAAGTTATCAATGTTTAACAAAATGTTTCACGATTTAAATACATCTCATGTTAAGGTTAAGCTAGGGTTCCAGAGACCCTACCCCTTTTTTATAGGGGATTTAAATACATCTCATGTTAAGGTTAAGCATTTATATTTTAATTATAAATTCAATACATTTACATTTAAATACATCTCATGTTAAGGTTAAGCATTTTCCTCCCGCTTCGTCGTAAATAACCATACATATTTAAATACATCTCATGTTAAGGTTAAGCATATTAT
>NZ_JARUJP010000031.1:0-34028 GCF_033659955.1 Clostridium tanneri | reverse complement strand
TTTTGCTATTCAATAACTACCGCTGTACCTGCTGCAGTTACCATGAGCATATTTCCCCCTTGCCCTAGTACCTGATAATCGATATCCACTCCTACAACAGCATTTGCACCTAAATTAGAAGCACGCTGCCTTAATTCTTCTATTGCATTTTCTCTTGCTTCTATCAATTCTGTTTCATAGGACTTTGATCTTCCGCCAAAGAAATTTGTTAACCCTGCTGCAAAATCCTTTATAAAATCAACACCGGATATAACCTCGCCAGCTACAAGTCCTCTATACTCGATAATTTTTCTTCCTTCAATATTATTGGTAGTAGTAATAATCATTTTTACTCCTCCTTGATATATTTATAAAATTGTGAATATAAATATATATTTTACCATAACTATATTTTTATAAGCAAATATATTGGGATAAGTTTTAACATATCATGCTTAATAAGATACTAATAAGTTTTTTCATGATTTTTTATACCAACTTGCTAAATATAGTTAAAAAATTAGTGCAGGAGGGACTGCACTAATTTTTAGGGTTATAGGGCTTTATAATTTATTTCAAACTATATTCACCTTTTTATATAGCATTTTTCATGCCAATAGTTCAAACATTGATTTATCTTAATTACATATTGAATTTTTTCATAATGATATTTTTATAATTTCAATATGATAATAAATTGCCTGTTTTTTTTCATATTGAAACTTTTTCTCATTATAACTTATAATACATTAGAGTTTTGACATCCCTCCATACCTATATGATGTTATTTTTTTAATTTTCCACTATGATATAAAATAGAGGCAATAAAAGCACCTAAAACCTTAACAAGAAGATCTGTTGCAGTATCAATAAGACCACCTTTTACCATATTACTTTTAAATAAATAATCTCCTACAAATTCAAATAGTTCCCATAAAGTACCTAATGCAATCGAAAAACTAAATGCAAATATTGTGTTGAAGAAAATAAATCGTTCTTTACTACTCCCTTGTTTATGTCTATATATACCTTTAATTAAGTATAATGCAATTATAACCATATAAAAGCCTGACACAAAATGAAGAAGTAAATCCCACCACCAGAACTTAGTATATAGCCTTCCTATTTCTCCAAAATATTGTGCAGAGAAAATAAACGCCATTACTACTACCTGAAAACTCCTTGGAAGATCTATCTTTCTCTTCTTAGCCAAATACGTTATTGCAAAAGGAATCGAAATAGATATTATACTTAGAATAGATAAAAATAAGTTTTTCCATTCTTTCGTTACAGTGCTTGCAACAGCTGTTATTAATAAGATTACCTGAAAAGCTACAAACAATATGTTACTTATAACCTTTTTATTATTCATTAAAATCACTCTGCTTTACTATTTATAATTTAAGTTTTTTATTTTACAATACTTGTTAAAGTAAAGCCAATAACAAATCTATTTTTATCAATGTATACTTAAATTATACAATTAGCTTAAGCTCTTAACTATTTTGCAGTTTTAATATCATTTACAATTTTTCTTTCTGAAACTGTGTCATATCCAATAGCTTTCTTAGGACATGCTATTGCACATTGGGCACATTGAATACAATCCGGATGGCTTAGAACATCTCCTTTATATTCGTAAGGTGATATACCCATTGGACATTTCCTATGGCATATCTTACAAGATACGCAAGATGAAGCTACCTCTAATATCTTTTTATCTTTTCTTAAGCTTGATATCAAGGCTGATATACTCCCCATTGGACAGAAGTGACACCAGGTTCTGTGATTATAGAATAATGACAAAACTATACCTATTAAAGTAGTTATCATTATTATTCTATAGAATACCATACCTATTCCATAAAGGTTACCCCAATTTTGCTTAACACCTAACCCAAACATAGTAAACATAAATATTATAACAGCAATTCTAAAGAATTTAGATTTTAAAAATTCTGGAACCTTTCTCTTCTTGCTAAACCTTGATACTACATTGTCGTAAAAGTTTCCTCTTGGACATAAATTACCACACCAAAATCTTCCCTTGATGAAAGATACTAAAACTGGTGCAACCATACATATAATAGCAACTACTGCCAATCTCAAATCAAACATACCTGATATTGCAAAACCAATTAATAGTGTAAAGGAATACTTTTTCCATAACCTTAAAAACTTATCCATAATTCACTCTCCTAATAAAGTTCTACTTAGGTATACCCCTACAGGGTATATTATAAGTATTATTATATATCCTTTATTTTAAATGTCAAGTACTTCAAACTACAGTCTTGAATACAATATGACATTTTATAGAAATGATTAACTCTTTTTTAACCTTAAATTAAAATTTTATTAAAACTCTCCTCTATGAATCTAATGTTTTTTTCTATTCACTATGTTATAATATTTACATTGTATAACATTCATATATCTCAATATTATAATATATGGATATTGCCACATATTCTATTACTTATATAAAGAATTCTTCATTATTATTGAAAGAAGGTGTTGAACTTTTGAATAACGTATCGCTAATCTTAGCTTTTGCTGCAGGCCTAATTTCCTTTTTATCTCCTTGCGTTTTACCACTTGTGCCTGCTTATGTAAGCTACTTTACTGGGGTGTCTGTAAAAGAAAATACAAGTAGAGAAGCTAAACTAAATATTTTAAATAAATCTCTTGGATTTATTTTAGGATTTTCTATGATATTTATAATAATGGGAGCTTCAATTACCTCTTTAGGTCAGTTATTAATTAAAAATCAAAGTATATTTAGAAAAGCAGCTGGATTTTTAATATTTATATTTGGATTACATACTTCCGGAATTTTTAGAATTAAGCTTCTATCTCATGAAAAAAAATTTATTTCTTTTAAAAGCAACAAAGGAATCTTAGGATCATTTCTTATGGGTATGGCTTTTGCTGCCGGTTGGACTCCTTGCGTAGGGCCTATTTTATCTTCTATACTTTTATATGCTGGTAGTATGGATACTATAGGAAGAGGAATTCTTCTTCTGACTGTTTATTCATTGGGCCTTGCTGTACCCTTCCTTCTAACAGCCTTAGCTGTAGGAAATTTATCTAGTAAAATTAGTAGATTACCAAAATATCTAAAAATAATATCTATAGTTAGCGGTACGCTAATGATGATAATGGGAATTTTAATTTTTACTAATAAGATTGCTATTCTAAGTGGCTATCTTAATTTTATCAATTTCTAAAATTTAAATATTAAATAATTCTATTTGAAAACAGCTGTATTATGTTAATATTTACATAATAGCAGTCAATTATTAATATAGTCAAAGCTTATGACTGATTGATATTCTATGATATAGTCCTTGTAAAAAATCATAATAATATGGATTGGAGAACTGATGTGAAAAAGAAAATATTATTAGCAGTTTTATTACTTATACTTATTGGTGGAGCTTCTTATGACTACTTTATATATAGCAAAAAACCTACTCAGAATAACAGTGGTGTAAATATTAAAAATGTAAAGACAAAAGCTCCTGACTTTAAACTTAAAGATCTTGATGGTAAAGAAATTTCTTTAAGTGATTTTAAATGAAAAAAAGTCTATATAAATTTCTTTGCAACCTGGTGTCCGCCTTGTAAAGAAGAAATGCCTGATTTAGAAAAACTTTACCAAGAAACGAAAAACAGTGATTTAGTAATATTAGCAATTAGTGGTGGAGAGGATAAAGCTACAGTAGAAAATTTTGTTAAAGAAAATAATTATAACTTTAAGGTACTGCTAGACCCAGACGGTGTTGCTAACATAAGTTACAATATATCCTCAATTCCAACTTCTTACTTTATCGATGAAAATGGTAATATCGTAAATAAGCGTACAGGACTTATGACTTTAAATCAAATGAAGACTTATGTAGAAAATATTAAATAATTCGACGTTATATTTTAGCAAAAGAGTTCAGTATAAACTACTTGATATTTTATACTGAACTCTTTTATTCAATCAAAGCATATGACAGGCAACAATATGATTTGTTTTTATTTCTTTTAAGTTTGGTTTTTCCTTAAAGCACTTATCTGTACATTTTGTACATCTCCATTTAAAACCGCAACCAGACTCTGTAGAAGAAGTAGTTTCACTCTCCTCTGTAACTATACTTATCTCATGATCATTTCTACCTTTAATATAAAACACTGAAGACAATAATGTTTCTGTATATGGATGAGCTGCATCTGTAGTAAGTCTATCACTATCAATAATTTCAACAATTTGTCCAAGATACATTACTATGATTCTGTCACTAATGTTTCTAACCACAGCTAAATCATGCCCAATAAAAATATAAGACACTCCTTTTTCCTTCTGCAAATTCATAAGAAGGTCAATTACCTGCTGTTGCGTAGATACATCTAGAGCGGAAGTAATCTCATCACATATTATAATTTCAGGTTTTAGGGACAATGCTCTAGCTATTGCAACTCTCTGCTTTTGCCCTCCGCTTAACTGATGAGGATATCTTTCTAAAATGTTATCAGTGAGCCCAACCATTTGCAAAAGTTTTTTCACTTCATATTTAGCTTCTAATTTGTTCATAATCTTAAAATTTAATAGCGGCTCACTTACAAAGTCCTCAATCTTCATACGAGGGTTAAAGAATTCAGAAGTATCTTGAAATATCATCTGTAATTTTCTTCTATGTTGTCTAAGCTCTTCTCCTCTTAAATTGCTAATATCCCTATTATTATAGATAATACTTCCAGTATTTATAGTTTCCAAATGTGCAATTATCTTTGCTAAAGTACTTTTGCCACAGCCGCTTTCTCCAACTATACCTAAACATTCTCCTGAATATAATTCTATACTTACGTTGTCAACTGCAGTTAATTTTTTCCCATCTGGCAAACTAAACTGCTTCGTAACGTTTTTTGTCTTCAATATAGGCTGATTTTTTTCTAACAAGGTTACACTCCTCCAATTGAGGCACTGCTGATAACAGATTTTTAGTATGCTCACAACCTGGGCTGTCTATTATCTGTTCTCTAGTCCCCCACTCAACTAATTCTCCCTGATGCATTACCCCTATGGTATCGCAGATATATGACGCTAATGCAATGTTATGGGTTACTATTATTATGCTTGTGTTAAAGTTATTTCTTAATTCCATCATTTGTCTTACAATCTGTGCTTGTACAGTTGGATCAAGAGCACTAGTAGGCTCATCTGCTAAAAGAAGTTCTGGTTCCATAGTCATTGCCATTGCAATAGCTGCTCTTTGCTTCATACCTCCACTCAATTGAAATGGATAAGAGTTCATTATATTGTCTTCCTTCTTTAAGTACATTTTTTTAAGCATTTTAACTGCCTCATTATAGGCATCAGCTTTCGAAATAGAAAAATGACTCCTTATACTTTCAATAAATTGATCTCCAATCTTCCTAATAGGCGTTAGTGATCTTCCAGCATCCTGAAATACCATTCCTATCCTAGTTCCCCGAATTTCTCTCCATTCCTTCTTAGAACACTCTAATAGATTTTTCTCCTTAAAAATTATTTCTCCTGATGAAATAGAACTTCCTTTTGGAAGCAATCCTAATATGGATCGTATAAGGGTTGACTTTCCACTTCCACTTTCACCTACAATTCCTACTATTTCTTTATGACCAATTAACATATTTACATTTTTTACAACCGGAGCTTCCTTCCCATATTTTATAGACAAACTTTTAACTTTTAAAATTTCCCTATTCATTATTTTATACTCACCTTGTTATCTAAAATATAGTAATCAAGAGGATGCATTTGTAGTCCAGTAACTGAATTTTTACTAACTATATTAAGCATTGGTGAAACCAAGAATATATCTGCATTGTCCTCTAATAATTTCTGCTGTACTTTTGTGGCAATATCATATCTTGCCTCAGTATTTTGTTCAGTCCTTAATCTGTCAATAAGTTCATCCACCTCTTTGCTACTGTACCCACCATAATTTTCACTTCCTCCTGTTTTAAAATATGATTCTAGGAAAGACTGTGGATCTCCTGTTACTGCTGTATTTACACTTAATAAGCAAAGATCAAAGTTCTTACTCTTTAATACATTTGCGACAGATTCGTAAGATTGAAGCTTAGTTGCTATACCAATTTCCTTAAGTTGTGCTTGCATTGCTTCTGCAATCACAGGCAGTTCTGAACGAGTTGTATAAAAAGCTAAATTTAGCTCTAACTTCTTACCATTCTTCTCTAAAATACCATCTCCATCTGCATCTTGATACCCTGCACTACTTAAAATCTTAGATGCTTCTGCTTTATTATATTTATATCCTTTAAGCTTTATATTACCAAATGGCAGTACTCCTGGAAAAGGTCCAAGGGCCGATACCGCACTACCCTTTAACAAAGTATTAGCATAGGTTTCTCTGTCAACACCTAAAGCAATAGCTTTACGGACTGCTGTATCCTTTAAAAACTCATTATTTAAGTTTTCATAGGATAGTATTATCCTAAGGCTAGAAATTTTATCTATATTATATTTAGCTTTGTCCTTAAATAGTGAGATGCTATTACTGGGAATATTGGTTGCAGCATCAATTTCCCCTGACTGTAATGCCATAGCACGAGTGTTGTCATCTTTAATATATTTGAAAGTTGCTTCATCTAAAGGAGCCTTCTCTCCCCAGTAATCCTTATATTTTTCTACTACCACCTGTGAGTTTGCAACATAAGATTTAACCTTGAAAGGGCCAGTACACACAGGAGCTCTTTCAAAGCTATCTGCCGCCGCACTAGTATCTACTATTGTAGTAAGAGGATCTGCAATATTACCTAAAAATGCTTCATGTGGTGTTTTAGTAGTTATAGTAAGTTCTTGTCCACTTGCAACTATAGCCTTAACAAATAGTATCTCCTGTGTTCTCGGATTTAATTTTAATGCTCTTTCGAGAGATAATTTTACAGCCTCAGCAGTAACTGCTTTGCCATTATGGAACTTAACTTTCTCCCTAATATGAAACTTCCATGTCAAAGAATCTACTCTTTGCCAGGAGTCTGCTATAGCAGGCTCTATCTTCATATCCTTATTAAATTTAACTAAAGTTTCACCTACTCCAAACCTAGAAACAAACCAGCCATTAAATTCAAGGGCAGGATCTAGATTAGTGTGAAAATTATTTAATCCAAATATAATGTTTTTTTCCTTTTCATTATTGCTTTTATTTACAGCAGCGCTATTATTGCAAGCTGTAAGACTTGTACATAATAAAGCAGCTGCCAGTATTGATGCTAGCTTCTTCGTTAATTGAATTTTCATTTGTAAATCTCTCCTTTTTAATGGACTTTATTAAAATCTTTATAGTGTATTACCTACCATATTCTTTGTTTGGATCTAACATATCTCTTATACCATCCCCTAATAAATTGAATATCATAACCGTTACAAATATTGCTATACCTGGATATATCATTAGCCCTGGTACAGTTTGCATGTAGTTTCTTCCTTCATTGAGCATATATCCCCATTCTGGAGTAGGCGGCTGAGCACCAAGACCTAGGAATGAAAGAGATGATATTTCAAGCATCATAGTTCCAATATCCATGGTGGCCATTACAATAAGAGATGGTATTATATTTGGTAATATGTATTTTAAAATTATTTTATATTCCTTAGCGCCTCCCATTTTAGCTGCCTTAATATAATCTTTTTTTCTAACTGACATTACTAAGCTACGGGTTACTCTAGCATACTTTACCCAGTCTACTACGGCTAGAGCTATAACAGTGTTTATTGAGCTAGGCCCAAGTACCCCCGCAATGGCAATAGCAAAAATAATTCCTGGAAAAGCAAGAAAAACATCGGAAAACCTCATTACTATTGTGTCAGCTATTCCCCCCAAATAACCTGACACCATCCCCATTGCTGTTCCAACTATAAAGGCTATTATAACCAGAGAAAAGGTCATTTTTAAGGAATTCAGTGCTCCATATAGCAATCTTGAAAGTAAACATCTTCCAAGATTATCTGTACCTAGCAGAAATTCACCACTTGGTCCTTGAAGTGATTTTGTCATATTGGTTTTAAGAGGGTCATGTGGGGCTATGTGTGGCGCAAGTAGACTTATTAAAACTAATATCATTGCTAATGTACAAAAACATATAAATGACTTATTTTTTCTAAAAATTAAACTAGAACCTTTCATAATTAGCCCTCTTTTCTAAACGGATACGGGGATCTAAAAAATAATATGAAATGTCAACTAATATATTAATTACTGTATAAATAACTGTAATCCATAAAACATAACCTTGTATCAATGGGTAATCTCTATCAAATATAGCTTCTACAGCTAGCTTGCCTACACCTGGCCAAGAAAAAATTGTTTCAATAATTGCTGTTCCTCCCAGTAAAGACCCCAGAGATAACCCCAATAGAGTTACAATTGATAGCAATGAACTCTGTAAAACATGATTTGATAATATAACTCTACCTTTAATTCCTCTAGCTTTAGCACCAATCACATAATCTTGAGATATTTCTTCTAATATAGCTACTCTAATCTGTCTTATATATTTTGATGCCATGGCGATGGTTAAAGTAGCAACGGGCAATATAATACTTTCCCAGCCAGAATCGCCCATTACTGGCAGTATTTTAAACTTTAATGCAAATATATATATGAGCAATAGTCCAACCCAAAATCCTGGCATTGATATTCCAACAAAGGATATTATTCTAATTGTGTAATCTAATATTCTATTCTTGTTTAATGCAGATATAATGCCTAGCGGCAGTGCTATAACCATCATCATAATCATTGATAGTCCTGCAAGCTTTATCGTAGCAGGCAAACTCAATATTATTAAATCTAACACAGGTTTATTATATTTGTACGAAATTCCGAAATCACCTTTAAATACACCAAGTAACCAATGAAAATACTGAACTAAAAATGATCTATTTAATCCTAGTTCCTCCCTTACTTGTTCCACAAGTTTAGGAGAAGGAGTAACTCCTGTAGCATTAAGCATGAGAATTGCTGGATCACCTGGCGAAAAGTATATCAAGGCAAATGTTAAAAATGTAACTCCGAATAGAACAGGAACTAAATATACTAATCTTTTTACTATATACTTTTGCAACTTATCTTATCACCCTCTCCATATTGCCCTAGAGTTTGGCACTTGTTACAACTTATAAGCACATATACTAAACATAGGTGTTGTTTTATAGGCTATTTTCTCATCTTCTGTATATATATAGTCTGAAATGTCCTTTTCTACTATTACTTTTTCAAATCCGCACTTTCCTAACACTTCCTTATCCCACTCTGGACGGAACTTGTATGTAAGTGGAAGATCTTTTGCAATTTCTTCACATTCTTCTCTTTGTTTTTCGTTAGTTTTACAATCATATCCCATGTTCCTAGCTAGTTCCATATCCTTTTCATATTTCTCTTTTAGCTCTGAACTGGACAAGTAAAAATACCAATTAGCATCGAAGATAACTAATCTTCCTCCCTTGTTTAGAAGTTTAAACCAACTTTTATAAGTTTTTTCAGGCTCTTTTAGTGTCCAAGTTACATTTCTATTAATAATTAGGTCAAAGCTTTCTCCTAATAACTGTAAATCTTCTCCGTTAGTTCTTATAAAGTTTATCTTCACTTCTGCTAATGCCGCATTAGTTTTTGCTTCCTCAATCATACTTTTTGAAGAATCAATTGCAGTTACATTAAATCCCATCTGAGCCATAATGATTGCAAAAAAGCCCGGTCCAGTACCTATATCTAGCACCTTCACACTACTTTTATCTGAAACTTTATCCTTTATAATTTTACTCCAAGCCTCTTTTTTAAAACTGTTCATGTCTTCATTTATCATTTCGCTGTATGTATTTGCTCTATTATTCCAATACTTTTCAATACTTAACTCCATTTAAGTTCTCCCCCTCTATTATTTTTATATTAATCTTTAAAGATGCGTACTAATTCCTTATTATTTAAAATTTACTTTACTTAATTTTATACAGCAAAATTTGTGCCATACTAATTACAGAGATTCTACATGGTTTAAAGTAGTAAAAATTCTCAAAGTGGTACAGGATTAATATCGTTTTGAGAATTTTTACTACTTTTTTTCATTTTGAAACTATGATTTACCTTGTCATTCTCATGCCTCATATACGCTGCCACTTAATACCAAGTAGTTAAAACAGCTTTAGTATTTTCACAAATTCATCACATTTGTCTCATAATTACCTCATAATTTATAGTTATTATATAAACATCAAAACAAAAAAATTACTTGGAGGTATTAATTATGAAAAAGAAAAATTTTATACTAACCTTTGCCCTGGCATTAGCCTTAGGAGCCGGAGCTACAGTTTACGCTGACTCTACTAGTGTTTCACCTACAACTACTAATACTATTCCTCAAGGTTATGGCTTTGGAAGAATCACTGGTCAACGAGGTTATGAGTTTATGGCTGATTTGTTAAGGGATAAGTTTGGAATAAGCGACAGCGATATAGCTGCTGCTAAAAACTCTGGAAAAACTCTTTATGACCTGGCAAAGGAAAAGGGAGTAACTGACGAACAGTTTAAATCCGCTATGGTTGAAGAAAGAACTAAGACTATAGATGAAGCTATTCAAAATGGCTCTGTTACAAAAGAACAGGGAGATGCCCTTAAAGCAAGAATTGTAGATAACTCAGCAAACTGTACTCTTGGTCAAGGACCTGCTCAAGGAAAAGTAAATGGCTTTGGTAGAGGACGGGGCATGGGACAGAACTGTAGCAATTTTAACATTGCAAACACCTCTAATTAAGTAATAACAACTCACCCTCATCCATAAGTTGAATGTAAAACTAGTAATTACATTATTAACTATTATGTGGTAAAATACATCTATCATTAATATTACAATTAGTACTTACAGAAAGAGGGGATAGAATGAAAATTTCAATTATCTATCATTCCGTTGGGGGAAATACTAAAAAGGTTGCAGATATTATTGCTGAAGGAGTAAAAATAAAGGATGACATAGAAGTTAAGTCTATGAGCATAGATGAACTAGATGAAAAGTTTATTGAAGAATCAAAGGCTGTTATTTTTGGATGTCCTACCTACCATGCAACTTTCTCCTGGCAAATGAAAAAATGGTTTGATACTAATAAAATTAATTTTGAAGGTAAACTTGGTAGTGTTTTTGCAACAGAGAACTTCCTTGGTGGCGGTGCAGATGTTGCTGAATTATCTATGATAGGCCATATGCTTGTTATGGGAATGTTAATTTATTCTGCAGGTCATACAAAAAAAGGCCCTATTACTCACTATGGAGCAGTAACAATAAAAGATGGGGATGAGTGGCAACAAAATAGAGCTAGAATTTTAGGACAAAGAGTAGCTGAAAAATCTCTTGAGATTTTTGGAGCTTAAAACAATACTAACAAAAATATCTCTTATGAACTTGACAACATAACTATAGATTATAAAATGGTTATTTAAAGACCTAAAGGATCAATATTCCATTAGGTCTTTTTGCTTATTAGTCTTTCTTTCAAATTATACATACATATGCCTTAACCTTGAATATTAGTTAACATAAGTTTTGCTTATTAGTTCGCTAACAGATCTAATTGAACTTTGGTATAAATTGGTGTTATCATTAATATTGTTGTGTTTTAAGTTATCTGTATAATACTTTTAAGGGGTGTATTAGATTGAATAAAAAATTAACTGAACAAGAAATAAAAAATTTAAAAGGACAAGGCTATATACTACAAAATGACAGAGAACACTTTGTATGCAGAGTAATTACTGTAGATGGAAGTTTAACTCCGGAAGAAGGCAAAAAAATCTTCGATATCTCTGCTAAATATGGTAAAGGATATGCAAGTTTCACCACTAGGTTAACAGTTGAAATTCCAGGAATTAAATATGAAGATATCCCTAAGGTTAGAGCTGAACTAAAAGAAGTGGGACTTTATGCTGGTGGGACAGGCCGAAGAGTTAGACCAGTTGTATCCTGTAAAGGAACTGTATGCAATTTTGGCTTGTTAGACACCCAAGAATTAAATAGAAGAATACATGAAAGATTTTATTTAGGCTGGTATGATGTAACCTTACCTCATAAGTTTAAAATAGGTGTTGGTGGATGCCCAAATAACTGTATAAAACCTAACCTTAATGACATTGGAATAATGGGTCAGAGAAAACCAAAAATTGATAAGAAATCCTGTTCTAGCTGCCAAAAATGTGCAGTTGAAACTTCTTGTAGGATGAAGGCCGCCAAAGTTGTTGATGAAAAAATCACCATTGATTCTAATAAGTGTATTAACTGCGGTCTATGCATTAAAAAATGCCCCTTTGATGCAGTACAGCTAGAGCAAGAAGGAGTAAAAATATTTATAGGTGGTAAATGGGGAAAGGCCACAAGAGTAGGTTCTGATTTAGGTGAAATATTTACCCAGGAAGAAGCTATGGATGTTATTGAAAAGTCAATATTATACTATAAGGAAAATGGAGTTACTGGTGAGAGATTCGGTGAAATGATTGATAGAATTGGTTTTAAAGAAGTACAGCAATCACTTCTTAATGCTGAAATACTAAAGAGAAAAGAAGAGATAATCAATAGATCCTAACAGCTACTAATGTAAAAGAAGCGGCTTACAAGGCCGCTTTTTTTACATTGAATTTACTTATGTATTTATAAATTGCTTTAAAATATATAATTTATCAGTTCTCTTTACAAACTCATCACAATTTATTCATAGTTCTATTAAAATATTTTAGTATAATTATATTAGACTTATATTTAAAATATATTTATACTTATAAGATTAAGGTCATTTATAAAATATTTACAGTACAAAAACTTAAGTGAGGTTATTTTTATGAAAGGTAGAATATTGATAGTAGAAGATGAAAAGAAGTTGGCAGAAGTAATGTGCTTATATCTTAGAAAAGAAGGCTATGAAGCTACCCCTGTTTACGACGGAGAATCTGGTGAAAAATATATTGAGGAAGATACCTTTGACCTAATAATTTTAGATGTAATGATGCCTAAAAAAGATGGTTGGTCACTGCTTAGAAAAATAAAAGCTAAAGGCTCTACACCAGTTATCTTAACTACCGCTAGAGGTGAAGAGGAAGATAGAATTTTTGGTCTAGAATTAGGGGCTGATGACTACATGGTTAAACCAATTAGCATGAGAGAATTGGTTCTTAGAGTAAATCTAAGAATTATTAATAAGGAATCAAAAGCTGAACTTTTGTTATCTGACAGCATGTCAATTTCGGAAGATACTAGGACAGTTTTAGAAAATGATTTAAAAATTAATCTAACCCCTAAAGAATTTGATCTGCTGTTATTCCTTTGTAAAAATCCTGGTCAAGTCTTTAAGAGAGAGCAGCTTTTAGATAAGGTATGGGGATATGATTTTCTTGGAGATACTAGAACTATAGACACTCATGTTAAGAACTTAAGAGAAAAACTAAACTTTTGTGAGAAAAATTTAAAAACCATATGGGGTGTTGGATATAAAATAGAATTATAGGGAGATTATATATGGGAAAAATAACGAAAAAACTAATAAAACATTTTATATCCATTATTACTGTTGTTGTACTTATTTGCTTTTTTGTTAGCAGTATATTCCTATCTAAGTTTTATATGGATATGCAGTATAGAGAACTTAGGTATTCTGCAGAAAAAATATATGATATTCTTAAATCAAAGGAAGACACATTAGGACCGTCTTTAATGACACAAAATTTCAGTGCCTTTCTCATAAAGGAAAATTCCATAACTACCTTAAGCCATAGTAGAATGGGAATGATGCCCCTTTTTAGTAATATAGACTTGAAAAACTTAAAAGAAAAAGGCTCTTTTAAAAGTCCTATGAATACAGAATTTCTATATTATAAATACCACAGCGATTTAGGAGATATAATTATAATTCAAAACAGAGAATTTTCATCCAGTTATCTTAATATAGCTTATTTCATTCTGATGCTTGTATTTTTATTTGCTTTAGTGCTATCAGTGCCTATTATTGCAGCCTTTGGTAAGAGATTTACTAAACCTATTTTAGAATTGCAGAGAGCTTCCTATGACATATCTCAAGGGAACTTTAATATAAACATAGATATAAATACAAAGGACGAAATAGAAGATTTATCAAAAAGCCTTCTAGCTATGTCTGAGAGCTTAGGAAAAAGGAATGTCCTTCAAAGAAATTTTATTGCTAACGTATCCCATGACTTTAAGACACCTCTAAGTATAATAAGAAACTATAGTGAAGCAATTTATGATGACATTCTAGATGAACCAGAGAGAAAAGAATATTCAAAATCAATAATCTCAGAGGTAGATAGATTGAACTCCTTAGTTATGGACTTACTTGAACTTTCGAAATTACAAGGTGGAGTTTACCCTATTAATAAGGAGTACTTTAATCTAAAAGAATTTTTAACCAGTTTTCATAATACCTTTAAGTCTATTGCTGCCAGCAAAAACATAGAATTGACCTTTTCCTCACCAAATGTTCAGATAAATGCAGATCCCAAACATATATATAGGGTTTTATATAATTTTATAGATAATGCTTTAAAATTTAGTTTTAATGATAGTAAAGTTGAGATTTCAGCTATCCTACTGGATGGTAACCTAAAAATTTCTGTTAAAGACCACGGTACAGGTATTGATGCTTCCATGCTAGATGATATTTGGAATAGGTACTACAAGCATTCTAGAAAGGGCGGCATGGGCCTTGGACTTGCCATTTGTAGTGAACTTCTAAAGCTTCATGGCTTTGTTTATGGCGTTAAAAGCCAGCCTAATGAAGAAACAGAGTTTTACTTTTTTATACCTAAGGATAGTATAATCTTTAAATAAAAAATAGCGGATTAAGCTCCGCTTTTTTTACATGTTATCTTGAAGACTAAGAACTTTTCCTACCTTGGCTAAATCTATTGACCTTCCTTGTTTTTTAATTAAGGTCACATCATAATATTCCTCCAGAAACTTAATATGTTGTGATACCGACGGTGTGTTAGATTTAGTTTTTTCCTAAATACATACACAGTTTCTTCCTTAGTCCAAAATGAGAGATAAGTGCTATCGTATCAAATAGTATACCAGTTACACAAACTCCAATCCATCCAAAATGTGACCAACTGTATGCTCCAACAATAGATCCAGTAGAGCCTCCTATAAAATAAGAAACCATGAAGACTGTGTTAATCCTATTGCGGGCCTCTGGATTTAATGCAAAGATTCTTGCTTGATTTGATACCTGTCCAGCCTGTGTGCCGAGATCAAGCAAAATGACTCCAATAATCAATCCCCATAATTTGAAACCTAAAAGTAGAAAACAAACATAGGATATTATACAAATAACAATAGCCATACCAAGAGTAAATCTCGGACTCTTTTTATCTGCAACCCTTCCTACTAAAGATGCAGCTAAGGCACCGGTTACCCCAACTAATCCAAACAGCCCCGCTGTTTGAGCACCTAAATTATACACAGAGCTTTCCAGTAAAAAAACAAGCGTTGTCCAAAATACACTAAAGGCAGCAAATAACATTGCTCCTGAAATTGAAGCTTCTCTTAAAATCGGTTCAGTTTTTAAGAGTCCCCATAAAGAACCTAATAATTTTTTATACGCTACCTTTGAGCTTGGCAGACTTACTGGAAGCAATGCCTTTAAAGCTGCTGCCAAAATCATCATCATGATTGCAGCAATAATATACACTGTTCTCCAACCAAAAGCAGTGCCTATAATTCCACTGAAGGTACGAGATAATAATATTCCTATAAGCAGTCCACTCATAACATTTCCAATTATCTTTCCTCTCTCACTAGGCAGAGCAAGTTGTGCTGCAAAAGGAACAATAAGCTGAGGGATAATAGATGTAAAGCCTACAGCAAAAGCAGCAAAGAATAATATACCTATGTTAAATGAAGCAGACATCATTATAAGTGCAGCCGCAGCTACAAATAACATAAGTACAATTAAGGATCGCCGTTCTCTTATATCTCCTAAGGGCAGTAAGAACAACATTCCCATTGCATAACCTATTTGAGTAAGCATTGCTACTACTCCTATATCTGCCTGTGACACGTCAAAGGTTCTAGCAATTTCTGAAAGAAGCGGCTGAGCATAATATATATTAGCTACAGTAATTCCGCATGCAACAGCCATTAATAATACTAAAGAAGGGGTAATTATAAATTCCTTACGTATAACATTACTCTTTGAATTCAATCTTTATTCTCCTCTCATCAAATGCCACCTACATAACCAAGGGCGAAAATGTATCTTGACCTTTGTTATATAGATGGCACCTACTCTTTTCCCACATCTTATTCTAAAATTACATACCTTTTTAGTCAACAATAGACTGAAAACTTACTGCAAATATATTTATACCTTATAGGTTTAACTACTTCTTTTCCTCTCCACAATATATTTTTCCGCTGCTAAAGCTGCAATAGTTCCATCAGAAACAGCAGTTGTTATCTGTCTAAACACTTTCTCTCTAACATCGCCAGCTGCATATACTCCTTTTATGTTAGTTTGCATATTTTCGTCAGCAATAATGTATCCTCCTGTTGTAAGCTTTAAATACTCTTTAAACAACTCTGTTTTCGGCTCAGTACCTATATATCCAAAAACCGCACTTACAGCTATCTCTTTTTCTTCTCCAGTTTGTGTGTTTTTTACAAAGGCCTTTTCTACAAATTGCTCACCATCAACATTAACTAAATCCCAATTATACATAACCTCAACTTTAGGGTGATTTAAAACTTCATCAATGGTTGATTTTTCCCCCTTAAAAAAGTCTTTTCTTCTTATCATTATGACCTTTGAGGCAAACTTTGTAAGGAATAAAGCTTCTTCTAGAGCTGAATTCCCACCACCAACAACAGCAACTACACTTCCTTCATATATTGCACCATCACAGACAGCACAATAGTGAACACCTTTACTTGAGAACTTTTCCTCGTTAGGAATAGGGAGCTTCTTTGGCGTAGCACCGGTAGAAATAATTAATGCCTTTGGTTTATATGTATATTTTTTTGTTTCTACTACTTTTTCGTCATCACTTAAGGTAACATTAGTAATTTGACTAAATTTTTCCATAATAGCCCCTAATTCCTTAGCCTGTTCTGCCATTAAGTCTGATAATTCATCGCCTTTCACAGTCTTAAATCCAGGATAATTTTCTATGGTAAAGCTAGTTCTAACCTGACCTCCTAACATCTGACTTTCAAGTAAAACCATATTCATTTTTGCTCTTGCGGCGTATATTGCAGCAGTAAGACCAGCTGGTCCTCCTCCTATTATCATTAAGTCTAATTCCTTTATTTCTTTGGTCATTTTCTCTTCTCCTTATTTTTCAATTATACTTTCTAACTAAATTCTTTATGAACATAATATTAGATTTTTTAACTTTGATTTTTGCTAAAATAAGGACTGAGACTAGCTTTATATAAAATTCAATCTAGTACCAGTCCTAACATTTATCAACTTATAAACCTAGTAGATCCTCCAGTTTATTTTGATCAAAACCAATAACAATATCCCCATTGATGTCTATCACAGGTACTCCCCTCTGGCCAGACTTATTAATCATCTCCATAGCCGCCTCTGGATCCTCACTAACATTCTTTTCTTCAAAGGAAACGTCATTGGACTTTAGGTAATCCTTTACCACTGTACACCATGGTCAAGTTTTTGTTGTATAAACTATAACATTCATTTTATTCTCCTCCTATATATCGGAATTATTTATAGTTATAATTTGCTAAAGCCACATTTTTATACTCTTATTATCTATTTACTTAAATAGGCAGTGATTTCTTTTATTCACTAAGTTTTCGGGTAACTTAGAACCTATAATATATGCTTATAATTCAATAATAACCTCTATAATGATATGAATTTATAAAAAAATCTCTATAAAGATATGAATATATTAAACTCTCTGCTAATATATATAAATATAACGTCATTTGCTTATAAAACACACCACTTACCAAGAAAAAGGTGATATGTTTTGTTCTAAAACATACCACCTTTTGTATTAATAAAAAGCTTATTCAACGCTTACTACTTCATATCCAGCATCTTCGATTGCAGCTTTTATAGTTTCATCACTAAGCTCTCCACTAGCTTCAACTACTGCAGTCTTTGATTCTAAATCAACTGTCACACTAGTTACCCCATTAAGCTCTTCTAAAGCATTTTTAACATGATTAACACAATGTCCACAACTCATTCCTTCAACTATTATCTTCTTTTTCATTTTAATTTCCCCTTTCTTGATGAAATTTTATATAATTTATATAGATAAACAACTATAAATCTTAGTTTTTAACAGAGATTTATGAAGTTTTTCATATCATTTTATAAAAACCTTAAAGTCCCTTATCCTATACTGTAGGAGTAAAACCTTTTAATCTTAATGCATTTGTAAGTACAGACACAGAACTTAGACTCATAGCAAGAGCTGCTATCATTGGATTTAGCAGTGGACCTCCAAAGATATATAAGATACCCATAGCTACTGGTATTCCTAATGTATTATATCCAAATGCCCAGAATAAATTTTGCTTTATATTGGTTATAGTTTTCTTGCTTAAGTCTATTGCTGTAACAACATCCTTCAAATCACTTCTCATAAGAACTATATCTGCAGACTCCATAGCAACATCTGTTCCAGACCCTATGGCTATACCTACATCAGCTTGAGCTAGAGCCGGTGCATCATTTATACCGTCCCCAACCATGGCAACTTTTTTATTTTCAGCCTGAAGTTTTTTAACCTCATTTGCTTTATCCTGTGGTAAAACCTCTGCAAGTATCCTATCAATTCCCACTTGCTTTGCTATAGCTTCAGCAGTTTTCTTGTTGTCTCCAGTTATCATAGCAACTTCTATTCCCATTGAATGAAGCTTTTCTATGGCCTTTTTACTATTTTCTTTCACTGTATCAGCTACTGCAACTATACCAATTAACTTATTTTCAAGTGCTACATACATTGGCGTCTTACCTTCTGCTGCTAATTTATTTGATGTGTTCTCTAAATTTTCTAAAGAAATATTACTTTCAACCATAAGCTTTCTGTTTCCCAAAAGCACTTTTTTGTTATCTATAGTAACTTCTATTCCATGACCTGGTATTGCCTTAAATAAATCTATCTTCTTAAACTCTAATCCTCTTTCTTCCGCTCCTTTTACTATAGCTTCTCCAAGAGGATGCTCTGAACCCTTTTCCGCAGATGCTGCTAGTTGAAGCAAGTAGTCTTCCGTTATGTCTGATGTAGTTACAATATCTGTAACCTTTGGCTTACCCTCTGTTATCGTCCCTGTCTTGTCAAATACTATAGTTTGTATTCTATGAGCCGTTTCAAGGGCAGTACCACTCTTTATAAGCACACCATATTCAGCACCTTTCCCAGTGCCCACCATTATAGCTGTCGGCGTAGCAAGTCCAAGAGAACATGGGCAAGCTATTACAAGAACAGATATAAATATTGTAAGAGCAAATACTGCTGACTCACCATATAAAAGCCAACCTACTGAAGAGACTAATGCTAATATAATTACCACAGGAACAAAATAACCAGATATTACGTCTGCAAGTTTTGCTATTGGAGCTTTAGAGCCCTGAGCTTCTTCTACTAATTTAACAATTTGAGCTAATGCTGTATCCTTACCAACTCTCGTTGCCTTATATCTTATAGAACCATTTTTGTTTATACTAGCTCCTATAACCTTATCTCCAACAGTTTTTTCCACCGGTATACTTTCACCAGTTAGCATTGATTCATCTACAGAGGTAACTCCCTCTACTACTTCCCCATCTACAGGAACTTTTTCACCTGGTTTTACTAGTACTATGTCTCCAACTTCTACTTCCTCTATAGGAATTTCTTCTTCTTTTCCATTTCTAATTATAATGGCAGTTTTAGGTGCAAGTCCCATTAGCTTTTTTATAGCCTCAGAAGTTTTTCCTTTAGCTACTGATTCTAGGTATTTACCTAAAGTTATTAATGTAAGTATCACACCTGCAGATTCAAAGTACAAATGATATTCATAATTTCCTGAAAGTATTTGTACTACTGAAAAAACACTGTATAAAACTGCTGCTGTAGAACCTATTGCTATAAGTGAATCCATATTAGGGCTTCCTTTAAATAAAGTTTTAAAGCCTATGGTGAAATACTTTTTACCAGCAACTACAATAGGTATTGATAGTATGAGCTGTATAACTGCATATACCTCTTGGTGCATCATGGGATCAATAGCTGGTGGCAGCATATAATTAAACCATTCTAGAATCATTGGTCCCATAGCAATTATAAGAAGTGGAACTCCAAATATTGCCGAAATTATAAACCTGTTCCATAAGCTCTTTATTTCCTGCTCTTTTTTATCCTTATCCTCATCTACAGTAATTTCTTCTTCTAAAGCCTTATAACCTGCTTTTTCTATTGCCTTTTTAATATCGGATATTCTAAGCGTTGAAGCATCAAAGCTTACAGTTAATTTCTCTGACGCAAAATTTACTGTTGCCTCATATACTCCTTCTAATTTTCCTACTGCCTTCTCGACAGTTTTAACACAGGCTGCTCAGGTCATTCCCTCTACTTTTAAAGTTTTTGTGGTAGCTTCAACTAAAGCCTTATAGCCAGCCTTCTCCACGGCCTTTTGTATATCTGGAAGTGATAACTTTGAGTCATCATAATTTACAGTTAACTTTTCTGTAGCAAAATTCACATTTGCTTCAGTAACTCCGTCCAATTTTTTTGAAGCTCTTTCTACTGCCTTGGCACAAGCTGCACAGGTCATGCCTTCTATCTTTAAGGTTTTACTTGACATTACTTTCCCTCCTTCATGCTAATCTTTCATAAGCTTAGAAAGTAAATCCATTATCTCATCTACTTTCTCCTCTCCACTATTATGAATAAAAGCGTCTTTTACGCAGTGATTAAGATGTTGCTTTAATATAAGCATATTAGCTTTCTTTAAAAGAGACTGCGCTGCGATTATTTGATTGGATATATCCATACAGTATCTTCCATCTTCTATCATTTTAATTATGCCTTCAATTTGACCCTTTGAAGTTTTTAGGGATTGAAGTGCTTTTTTTCTTTCTTCGTTCATTTTATACCTCCTCCCCCCTGGGGGGTGTTATGTAATTATAATACTACTGTTCTAAAAATATTGCAAGTGTATTTTTTGATTTTATTTTTTCATAAAATTAAACTCCCTATACAGCCTTTATAACTATCTTACCTAATAATTATGAAGAAATTATAAAGAAAACATCATAAAAATAGACTATGTTACCTTATAATTAAATAACATAGTCTATTTATCATCTTTTTATTCTAAATTAATTTCTTTAAATATATTTCCATTCAAATCCTTTATTTTAAATACATTTTCTTCTAAAATACCATAGGAATTAGGATTATCCTCTTTTGGAAAAGTGATTGAACCTGGGTTTATTATAAATATATTTTCATTTTTCTCAGCTTTAGGTATATGAGTATGTCCGTAAATAAACACATCCCCATCTCTTAATTTAGGCAGGTTGTTCTCATTGTAAATATGTCCGTGAGTTAGAAACAATCTCTTACCTTCATAAAGTACCATAGAGTATGTTGCCATCATAGGGAACTTAATTACCATTTCATCAACTTCACTATCACAATTTCCTCTAACAGCTATAATTTTATCTGAGAACTCATTAAGTAACTCCGCTACCTCTTTTGGATTGTATTCTATGGGCAATGGATTTCTCGCTCCATGGTACAATTCATCACCTAAGATAACTATATAATCAGCATTTTCTTCTTGGAATTTCTCTATTGCCTTTTTAGCGTAGTAAATAGATCCATGTATATCTGACACAAAAAAAATCTTCATCTTAAAAAATTCCTCCTTAAAATCTTTTGTTACTAATAGTTTAACATTTTTTCAATTTTAAACTAGGGTAAATTAAGTTTTAACTTATAATGTCCATAATAAAAGACTCGTTACAAAAGTATACGAGTCTATGTTACTAATAGAATTTACTAAAACTAAAGTTTATTAATAGTCTGCTAACTTTCCCAGTTCATCTGACAAAACAACAAGCTGCTGCAAACTATTGTTTGTTTCCTCAATAGCCAATCTCTGCTGTTCCGTAGTTTCTAATGTAGAATTTGATGATTCAATAGTTTTGTCTAATGATTGATGTATTTTGTTAGTAAGTTCCGATATTGTTAAAACGGTTTCTTTTGAGTTTTGAGATAACTTTCTTATTTCTGTGGCAACTACACTAAACCCTCTGCCTGCATCACCTGCTCTTGCTGCTTCTATAGCAGCATTTAAACCAAGCATATTAGTTTTATCTGCTATTCGCTTTATGGAATCTAATATTGTATTTATATCCATGGAAATATCCTTAACTAGATTTATCTCTCTGCTTAACATATGCTGGTTATTAGTAACTTCTACAGAAGAACTTGTTAATTCCTCCATCGCAGCTGATATCTGGTTAAAGTTCTCAGAAAGAGTATGTGACATCGATTTAAGCTTGTATTGTTCATATCCAATCTTTGATAGTGCATTTGAAACGATGAATAATACCTCAGCAGCAGCTTTCACATTTTTTTCAGTAGTTACTTTAACTTTTTTAACTGCATTGACATACACATCTGCACTAACTCCTATTTCCCCTGCAGTTTTTATGTATTCCTCTTCTATAGGATTCTCCGTTAAAATTTGCCCGCCTAAGATAGTTCCTATCTGCTTTCCATCAATAAGAATTGGTGCAGCAAAATCAATTAACCCTGCATGACATTTATACACATAAGGCCTTCCTGTTTTTGCAGCCTCCTCCCCGCCTCTCCTATGAGATTCAGCACATCTGCTAACCCCTTTATTAGTAGATTGGGTAAAATCCATACAAAAGCTTGTATAAGAGCTTGGCTTAGTTACCGGTTTTCCATTAATATCTACAGTTACACTAGCAATATTCATACTCTCAGCAAAATTATCTTGAAATTTTTGTAGTAAATCAATATCTATAAGATCTTTTATTTGTAGTGTACTTATGTCAAATTTATTAACAACTGTTTCTTTTATCATTTGCATATCCCCCATTATTTAAATATTTCTATAACTTGAAAAATACGTTACTGTAACAATATGGTTGTTGATGCACAAAGTTCTTCTTTTATTGAGTAAATTATAACAGATTTTAATAAATTATTAAATACCTTAGTTGATACTGAGCTGTTTCTTATTTGTAATATCCGCTAGGCTCTATAGGCTGTCCACTAGAATTTCTCACTTCAAAATGAAGGTGAGGTCCCGAAGAAACTCCGGTATTACCGGAATGAGAAATTAGTTGTCCTCCTTTTACAGATTGTCCTACACTGACATCCAAAGAAGAATTATGACCATAAACTGTAGTAATATCACCATGATTAATCATAACTACATTGCCATACCCAGACATAGATTGAGCAGCAATTACTACACCATCTTTTAAAGCATATACAGGTGTCCCCATAGGAACTCCTATATCCATACCAGCATGAAGTCTACTATAACCTAATACTGGATGAAATCTCATACCAAAGGGTGAGGTAATTGGATAAGATCCACCAGTTACACTATAAAGCTTTCCATTAGTTTTAACTGATGTGGAGCTAGGACTAGAAGAAGTACCCCTAGATGGATTAGTCTTTGTTCCCTCTGAAGCCCTAGCTTGTTGAATAACCTTAGCAATTTCCTCTGACTCAGATTGCTCCTTAGAAATCATATTTTCATAAAATCTTTTATCCTTTTCTAATTTACTAACCAAATTCTTCTTTTCATTAGATTTTTCTTGCAAAACCTTGTATTTTTCATCTGCTTCTGATTTTAAACTCACTATCTTTTTCTTGTTGTCTTCTAATTGAGATTTTTTACTCTCTAAACTCTTTTTATTTTCATCAATATAAGCTAAAAGCCTTTTATCATAATCCATGATTCTCCTAACCATTTCTACCCTATTTAGAAGATCAGAGAAATCACTTGAGTTTAAGATGACATCTACGTATCCTGTACTTCCTGACTTATACATAGCTCTAGCTCTTTCTTTAAATAAGTCTTCTTCTCTGTCAAACTCTTTCTTTTTCTCATCAATTTCTTTTTCTTTTATCTTAATTTGTGAGTTTAAACTTATAATATTCTTATTTAACTCCTGTAATTTTGAGGACACTTGTCCCATTTCTTTATCTAAAGCATTCATTTCCTTTTCTACATCACTTTTGTTACTATTAATGTCTTCAAGTTTGCTCTTCTTTTCCTGAATGGACTGGTTTATTTCATTTAACTTTTTTTGATTTTCTTGTAAATTTGCTGCATAAACTGTTGAAACTAAAGAACTGCTGATTGCTAAACTTATTATAAAAACTATACCCCGTCTCACTCTTATTCCTCTCCTATCTATCTTTGGTTTATCTTGTCTAAAAATCCACTTTTCTATTATAAAAGATAAATATGAAGACTTTATGAATAAATAGATAACTTTTTTAATTTAACTTAATTTTCCATTAAAAATTTAAATACAATTTTGAACTTATTTTATACTATGAATAATGAGTCTTTCTCTCCTCCTTAAGCTTTTTTAAATTCTATAATAAATTCAGTACCTTCTCCCTCTTCACTTTTAGCACTAATAGAAGCTGAATGTAGTGTGAGGATATCCTTTACTATAGTTAGTCCTATCCCACTTCCCTCAATTCTGTTTCTACTCTTATCTCCTCTATAAAGTCTCTCAAATATAAAAGGCAAATCCTCTTTACTAATTCCAATACCCTTATCTCTTATAGTGACAATTATAGTATTTTTAGCTTCTGTTAAGTTGATCCAAATTTCACTTCCATAGTCTGAAAACTTAATAGCATTAGATAAAAGATTAATAAATACTTGTTTTAATTTATCTAAGTCTCCAATTATAGTATAGTCTTTGCCGGCTTTTGCATTATAGTGCACATTTATGCTTTTTTCTTTTGATGCAACCAAAAAATCCTCATACACCAAAGCTATTAACTTATCTAAAGAAACTACTTCTTTATTAATAGATACTATTTCTGCTTCAAATTCCTTCAAAGCATCTAAATTGTTCAGTAACTTTCCAAATCTAATAATCTCATCATTTAAAGCTATTAATTGGTCCGTATCCACAGGAAAAATCCCGTCAATCATAGCCTCTAAATTATTTTGAAGAATATTTAGTGGAGTTCTTATCTCATGAGATATATCAGAAACCAATCTTTTTCTTAGTAAGTCCTGCTGGCTGAGCTTTTCTCCTAAAGTATTTATACTCCCCTTAAGTTTTTCAATCTCCAATATGTCTGTATCTACAGTTGCTCTATGATCATAATCACCATTAGATAACCTCACGGATACATTAGACACTTCCTTAATTGGTATTGAAAATTGCCTTGAGGCATAAATACTAATAACGATTATAATAAGAAGACTCAAAAATATACTAGCTACAATACCTTTATTTATGGATAGTTTAAAATTAATGTCTTCTGCAGATAGCAAAACTGAAGAATATTGACCTATCTCTACATATCCAACAGTAGTTCCATTATATCTAATAGGAAAATTAGTTGTATTGTAAACTCCCTTATTTACATCTTTATCCAAAACCTTGAAGTGGTCTCTTTCTCTAATATCATTTGGATCCATCATCCACACTAGCTTTTTATCACCATCTAAAAGGGTTATGCAATAATTACTCATAAAGGCTTCATGTTTTAATTCACTTCCAGAATCCTTTGTCCATCTCCTATCCCTCTTATAAACTTCTTCAAAATATTGTACTATTCTATCATTTCTTTTATTTTGGATGTCTAACATATACTTGCTAAATTTATTGCTTATTGTTATATTTACAAAAATAGCCGTTAAAACTGTTGCTAATATAGAACAAACTAGAATTATAATACTTAACTTTCTCCTTATACTATGCATTATCTGTCACCACCAAATTTGTAACCTATTCTAGGGACAGTTAAAATATACTTAGGTTTTTTACTATCCTCCTCAATTTTCTTTCTTATGTTTTTAATATGAACATCTATAGTCCTATCAAATCCTTCAAAATCCATGCCAAAAACCTTGTCAATTAATTGTTCTCTAGTAAATACCTTTCCTTTATTTGCTGCAAGAGCATAAAGAATATCAAACTCATTAGGAGTTAACATAGCTTCTTTTCCCCTAACATTTACAACTCTGCTGTCTTTATAAATTACAAGATTTTCATTATCAAAAGACAAAGTTAGATTATTATTTACCTCTAACCTTCTAAATAAAGCATTAACCCTGGCAACTAATTCCCTTGGACTAAAGGGTTTAATTAAATACTCATCTGCACCTATATTAAGACCTTCTATCCTATCCTCCAAAGCTGACTTAGCGGTAAGCATGAATATGTGTACTCCTGACTTATCTCTTATAACCTTGCATATTTCTTCTCCGCTAATATCTGGCAGCATTAAATCAAGTATTACTAAACTGAATTTATTCAGTTGGAATATTTCTAATCCCTTCATCCCAGTAGCTGCAGTATAAACTCCATACCCTTCCTTTTCCAAATATGCTTTTAATACGTTGCTTACTTTTTCTTCATCTTCTATTATTAGAATATTGTTCATATAGTTCACCTCAACTTAATGTATGTTTTATAGTATTATATCCTATGATTATACACAATTATTATGTAGATTATATGAATAAGATTACTTTTTCACTTTGATATTTAAAAATATCATTAAGAAAGGGAAACGAAAAATTCGTTTCCCTAGTATTTGTCTTAACTTAACACCATCTTCTTCTACCATTGCAGAATACGATAAGGATTAATATGAGTATCCACCATTCTTCTCCTCTTCTTCCACATGAATGTCTTGATGTGCATCTTGACATATAATATCCCTCCTTATAATCTTTAATGTTTGCTCACTTATATATCCAAAGTTTCTCTCTATGTTTATCTCTTGTTCATAGTCACTAGTAACTTATATTAATATAGTATTCTGATCCCCTAATATTGTTACTAATATTTATTTAAAATTTAAAACTAGTCTAAGTTAATTATATGAGTCCCAAAATATTATACTGTGTTATAATAATATAAATATATGAAATTACTTATACTTAATGGAGGAAATTATGGATTATGTTATTAAATTAGGTTATGAAGGAATAAGTTGGTATAGTGTTTGTGAAGTAATAAAAAAAGCTGGATTAGCAACTCACAGCTTGGAAGATACTGAAAGAGCCTTTAAACATAGTTACATTTCAGTATTTATATTTCATAATGACTTATTAATCGGCACAGGAAGAGCGCTTTCTGACGGTGTCTACCAGGCAGCAATATATGATATTGCCGTTTTACCTGAATATCAAAAAAAAGGTATAGGCAAAATAATTATGGACGAGCTTGAAAAAAACCTAATAGGCACTAATATAATATTATATGCAAACCCTTCTGCAGAAAGTTTCTATAAGAAATTGGGATACTCTAAAATGCTTACAGGTATGGCAAAGTTCGTGAACAACGATTCCATGCGCACTAAAGGATTTATCCAGTAGCCTAAATAAAAAAACTGTATCTTAACTATAGTTTCTATAAGATACAGTTTTCTTAATGTACTTTTATTATTCACTTCATAATTCTTATCTTTAATTTACCAGCTTAAATTCACTGTTAGTAATTTTAAAGTTATTTTTTAAACCACTTGTTATATAAACGTCCTTATTTTTGGTTATAAAAATAACATCAATTCCTGGTATATTTTCAATAAACTCCATTCCGCCCTTTAATCCTTTAGAGAATACAGATGTAGAAAGCGCATCGCCATCTATGGATTTATCACTTATTATAGTAATACCTGCAATTTCATTCTCATAGGGATAGCCAGTAAAAGGGTTTAAAATATGATGATATTTTTTTCCATCCTGTTCTATAAATCTTTCATATATTCCAGATGTAACTACCGATTTATTGGATACTCCAATAGAGCCAACAATTTGTCCTCTTGAATCAAAGGGGTTTTGAATGCCTATTCTCCAAGGTTCTCCATCTGGTTTATTCCCCATTGCAAGAACATTTCCACCTAAATCTATAACTGCACTCTTTACGCCTTCTTTCTTAAGAACTTCACTAACAGCATCGGCAGTATATCCTTTAGCAATTCCTCCTAGATCTATAATCATTCCTGGTCTTTTTAAAAATATAGACTTATCATTATCATTTACCTCTAGATCTTTATAGCCTACAAACTTAAGTTTTTCATCTATTTCATTCTTTGTAGGAACCTTAGCTTCTGGCAACCCGATACTCCAAAGTTTTACTATTGGTCCTACGGTTATATCAAAAGTACCTTCTGTCTTTTTCGAATACTCCAACCCTTTCTTTACTATAGTAAAGGTATCATCTTTAACCTTTACCCATTCCTTTCCAGAACCAGCATTTACTCTATCAAGTTCTGTCCCTTCTTTGTTTATGCTAACCTCGCTTTCAATTTGCCTTATTCTATCAAAGGCCTTATTCATTACATCTTCATTCTTCTTATCGTATAGCGAGACTTTAATTATTGTTCCCATAAGAAACTCCGTTTCCGTCATAGGATTATTGGAATTATTAGCAACTTTTGTACACCCAGAAATACTTAAGCTAATCACAATTGCTCCCAACATAATGGATAGTTTTTTGAAGTTAATCATTTTAGTATCTCCTAGTTATGAAAATCGTAATAAAACATAACCTACTCCCTTCCACTTTGACTTTTATATATACGATTTTTACCAAATATCTAAATACTTATAATCATTTTCACTAAAAATACTATAGATATTATAACTATTTTCATCCATAAAGTAAATAAAAGAAAAGACCTTAAGATTAATTAAAACCTAAGGTCTTATTGATAAACTATTATTTAATAGTTACTTTTGATACTGCTGTATCACCCTTCTTAGCGTTGTCCACTAGTTGAGTAGATAACTTCTTAAAGTTATCTGTAGAATGTGTTGCACCAGTAACTGTATCTACTTTAGCTGGATCTTGCTTTGCAACTAAGTCCTCTGATAATTGTTTAGTATATTTAGCTGGACCTGTTTTTACCTTTGCTTCCATGTTTTTATTGTACTCAGCGTCTTCTGACTTAAACTTTCCATCCTTATTAGTGTAATCGAATTTAACAGTAGCAATTTTTCCGCCGTTAACTTCCATTTCAACGAATGGTTTCCATCCTTTATCATCGAAGTCTGATGCTTCAGCCTTATATTTTCCGTCCTTTAAAGCATCTGTAGAAGCTTCTTTTTTAGCTCCGCATCCTGCTAATAATCCTGTACTTACAACCGCTGTAATTATTAATGATGATACTAGTTTCTTGTTCATTTGTATCCCCCCATCACATAATCTGTTAATTATCAAACACTTTTTAATGAATCTTTAATGCAATTTAATTATACTATGAAAACCTTGTATTGTGTTAGTGATTTTTCTAATATAACATTGCTTTTACTTATATCAATAAAATGGCATAAAATCCTCCACACTAGTATTCTCAATAGTTTTAAAGCTTCAAGCTCTTTTAAATGTATTTATTTATTAGTGAAACCCCTCTGTTAAACATATAGACATATTCTCAATTTAGTTATAATATTTTATTAAGGATTTATTTTATTTGTTATAATTTTATTAAATTTTTAAGAAAATGAGGGGTGATTGCATGTCAACTAATACTAAAATACTGATTTTAGGTGCTGGCTATGGTGGTGTTCATACCGCAAAAAAATTAGCTAAAAAATATAAAAAAGATAACTCAGTGGAAATCACTTTAATCGACAAAAATCCCTTCCATACTTTAATGACAGAACTTCATGAAGTAGCAGGGGGAAGAGTTCATCCTGAATCAGTGCAAATTCAGTTGAGTAAAATATTTAATAGAACAAAGGTTAATTTAGTTACAGACTATATTGAAAAAGTGGACACAGACAATAAATTAGTAACTACAAAACATGGTAAATATAATTACGATTACCTAGTAGTGGGAACTGGTTCAGAGCCAACCTTTTTTGGTGTACCGGGAGTAAAGGAAAATGGATTTACCCTCTGGTCCTTTGAAGATGCAATAAAAATTAGAGCTCATATTCAATCCATGTTTAAACAAGCCTCAGTGGAAAGAGACGAAAAGAAGAGGAAGTCACTGCTTACCTTTGTAGTAGCAGGTTCTGGTTTTACCGGAATAGAAATGGCTGGTGAACTTCTTGAGTGGAAAGGTAAATTAGCTAAAGAGCATAATGTAGATGAGAAAGAAGTAAACCTTCTCGTTGTGGAAGCAATGTCTACAATATTAAATATGCTTGATAGACAACAGGCGGACAAAGCAGAAAGATATATGACTAAACATGGAATTCAATTATTAAAGGATTCTCCAATAGTTGAGGTAACTAAAAATAGTGTAAAGTTAAAAAACGGAGAGGAAATTTCTACTGAAACCCTTATTTGGACCTGCGGTATACAGGCTAATCAAGAGGCTGCAGAGTATGGTCTTGAAAGAGGACGAGCTGGAAGACTACTTTCAAATGAGTATATGCAGGCAATTGGAAAGGAAGATGTATTTGTAGTAGGTGATATAACTTACTACGAGGAAGAGCCTGGAAAGGGAACTCCTCAAATAGTGGAAGCCGCTATTCAAACTGGTGATGTTATAGCTAAAAACATAGCTGCTTCAATAGATAAGAAAGAAATGACTAGATTCAAGTCAAATTATCATGGTTTCATGGTCTCAATTGGAGGAAAATACTGCGTGGCTAACCTTTCAGGTATAAAATTATCTGGTTTCTTCGCTATGGTAATGAAGCACTTAGTCAACCTTCACTATCTATGGGGAGTAAATGGTATAAATGCTTGCTATCATTACCTAATTCATGAATTTTTCTCAATGGAAGATAAGAGAAGTATAATGAGAGGACATTTGTCTTCAAAAGGAAATAGACTATGGCTTATTCCACTAAGACTATTTATTGGTGTTACATGGCTTCTAGAAGGTTTAAAGAAATTCGTTGGCGAAAGTACCTGGGATAAAGGCGGGCTTTTATCTGTATTTAGCGGTCCAGGCTCCGATAGCTGGGTTACGGCTGGAAATATCAAAATGCCTTTTGAGTGGTTAAAAACAGCTGCAACCTCTGGTGCCTCTGAAGCTGCAACCGCAGCAACACAGGCTGCTACTCCTGAACCAATATTAAGTAGTATGCCTAGTTTTTATAGTGCAATTATGAAACTTATGATACCAAATCCAGATATTGCAATCTGGTTCCAAAGAGTTGTAGTGTTAACAGAAGTGTGCATAGGACTTGCTCTTCTTGCAGGATTATTTACTTTCCTAGCTAGTGCTGCTTCTGCCTTTATGGTTGTTAACTTTGTACTTTCAGCAATGGCTGGATGGGATATACTATGGTACTTCTTTGGTGCTATTGCTTTGATGTCTGGAGCTGGAAGAACCTTTGGATTAGACTATTGGGTAATGCCATGGATAAGCAATCTGCTAAGCAATTGGTGGCTTGGAAAGAGAGTTCCTGTTTATAATCAAAAAACTTCTACTAATAGATTTTTAACTTCAGAGGATAACATAAGTGTATAAGCCAAAGAACAATTAAACTTAAATAGGTAGGGTGGTATCCACTCTACCTTATGACTATTTGTAAGTGAACCTACCTACTTTATCCTTATAAACCATTTATATCGTAAGTTGTTTCCTTAGATATACTGTTAAAATTGATATATAGGAGTGATGACATGGACAAGATATGGAATAAATATGAAGATATACAAAAGGAATTAGAAGCTGTTGTTTCCTTTATGGAAAAGAATACTAAATGTAAAGATAAAAAGATAGAAGGTTCCATTAAAGAGCTAATTCACTCCGGTGGAAAGATGCTGAGGCCTGCTTTTGTCATTATCTCATCTCATTTTGGCAATTATGATGCTGAAAAAACTAGATCCCTAGCCTCTGTAATCGAACTACTTCATATGGCTACCTTAGTTCATGATGATGTTGTAGATGATGCTAAACTTAGACGTGGCCAGGAAACTGTCCAATCAAAGTATGGAAAAGACTATGCTGTATATATAGGAGATTTTCTTTTCTGTGTATGCTTTAAAATTTTAGCTTCCTCAGCAACTCTTCAAAGTATAAAAATAGATAGTAATTCCATGTCTAGAATTTGCTTAGGAGAAATAGATCAATTAAATTCAAGATTTAATAGTAATCTCTCGGTAAAAAGTTATTTAAATAGAATTTCTGGTAAAACTGCTGAGCTTCTTTCATTGTCACTATATACTGGTGCTGCTGAGAGCGGGTGTAGCGATGGCCTTTGTAAACAATTCTGGAAAATAGGGCATAATATTGGCATGGCCTTTCAAATTATAGATGATATTCTAGACTATGTAGGTAGTAATAATGTTGTAGGTAAAGCTGTTGGGAAAGATATAAAACAGGGCATATTCACAGTACCATTTATTTATGCTGCAAATAAGAACAGAAGAGCCTTTGAACCTTATTTTCACAAAGAAGTCTTCTCCGAGGAAGATGTAAGAAAAATTATAGAATTAGTAAATAATAATGGTGGTATTACTAGCTCTAGAGAACTTGCAGATAAATATACAAAAAAAGCTTTCAATTTAATAAACCGTCTCCCTGAAAATAGACACAAGATAATCTTAAAAGAAATTACAGAAATGCTTCTAAAGAGAACTTATTAAATATATGTATAAAGTATAAAAGAACTGCTATCAAGTTTCATTATATCGAATAAAATTGATAGCAGTTCCTTTTATTTAAATAGGCTTTTAGCCTGCTTTTTAAAATCATCTATTAAACTTTTTAAGTGCTTATGGGTTTCATGTTTAAAGGAAAGAAAAACTTCATAATTAAATGAAGCACCCTTTATTTTAATCTCTTTCATAAGACCACTACTAATATCTTTTTCAACAGAAATCTTAGGAAGAAGACTTATAGTTGGAGCTCCATATACTGAATTTTTCCCAATATCTATAGAGTTAGCTGTAAATACAATATTAAGGTCATCAATGTCATACCCCTGTGATGCAAGAGCCAAATGAAGCAATCTTTTGATATCTGGTCCATCCTTTAACAAAATAAAGGAGTATTTAAAAATGTCCTCAAAAGAAAGAGGACCTTTAAGGTCAATTTCTGGGTTTGTTACAAAAACCAGTTCATCACTTCCAACTTTTAAGCTTACTATATCCTCCCGTTCAGCAGCTTCATAGGTTAAAATAATATCTGCGAAATCATTATCCAATTCTGACTCAATGCTGTTACCAATCATACTGGTTAATTTAAAAGAATAATTTTTATACTTATCTTTTAAGTTAATTATTGCTTTAAGCATTACTGAGTTTATAGAAGAAGATGGTGAGGATATGGCAAAGGTACTGTCTTTATTTCGTTTTATAATTGATATGTCATCTATTATTCTTTCATAAGCCTTAATTATAGTCTTAACATGTTTAAGTATAAGTTGCCCCTCTTTTGTAAGCTCAACACCTTTATTACTTCTCTCTAAAAGCTGAACTCCAAGTTCTTCCTCAAGCCTTAAAAGCTGCTGACTAAGTGCCGATTGAGATATATGTGAAAGTAATGCCACCTTAGATATACTTCTCAGTGTGGCCACATCGTAAAAGTTCTTTAGAGATTGAATATTCATAGCATCCTCCTAAGTAAGCATATTACTATTATGATAGAATACTTTCATGCTTTTTTCAATAAATAGTTAAAAACTTTAATCTTAATATTCTAGCTTGGTATCCACTAAAGTTGTTAAATAAACATACTAAACTATATATAAAAATATATAAAATAAAAAGCACCGAGTTAATACTCAGTGCTTTGGCTGGGATAGCAGGATTTGAACCTACGAATGCCAGAGTCAAAGTCTGGTGCCTTACCGCTTGGCGATATCCCAATATA
>NZ_JARUJP010000030.1:0-35434 GCF_033659955.1 Clostridium tanneri | reverse complement strand
ATGTTATTAAATAAATGAAGCTCTACTAAAAACTATTAGATTATAATGAATATAGAATTTTTGGAGAGGTTATGCTAAAATAAAGATATATTTCTAAAAGGTGGTAATTTATTATGATTAAAGTTGTATCCAAAAATTATGTTAAGGCAGATAAGGTAGAGAAATTTAAAGAATTGGCTGCTGAGCTAATTAAAGAAAGTGTAAAAGAGGATGGATGTGTGGCTTATAATCTCTATGAAGACGTTAGCGACAGCACAATTCTAACTTTTATAGAGGAATGGAAAGATGAAGCTGCTTTAGACTTTCACAGAAATACACCTCATTTTAAAAGAATAGTACCGCAATTAGCAGAACTTCATGAAAAAGCTAAGGATTTGAACTTATATAGAAGCTGTTTCTAATTTTAACGAACAAATTTATAGCAATTAGTAGCCTCATCCTATAAATATAAAAGGATGAGCTTTTTTATATTTACAAGATGAGACTATTGATATAGTATAATAGGATAAATTCTAACTGAGCCTATTTTTATATTTAGCATTGATAATAATAATTTATGATATAGTCAATGGTAATAAAATAATTAACCGCTAGGAGGATTTAAGTATGGTTAATTTTGCAGTTATAGGTACTAATAAAATAACAGATGAATTCATAAAAGCAGCTAGTTTAGTAGAAGATTTCAAACTAAATGCTGTCTATTCTAGAACAGAAGAAGGAGGCAGAGCCTTTGCAGAAAGGTATGGTATAAAAAATGTATTTACCAACCTACAGGAGATGGCAAAAAGTGATTGCATTGATGCGGTGTATATAGCAAGCCCTAACTCTTTTCATTCAGAACAAGCTATTATATGCTTGAATAGCAAGAAACATGTTCTTTGTGAAAAGCCAATTGCTTCTAATGTCAGTGAATTAAATTCTATGATACTAACTGCCAAAAATAATGATGTTTTGCTGATGGAGGCTATGAAAACTACATTTTTACCTAATTTTAAAGCCATAGAAAATAATATACATAAACTAGGCAAAATAAGAAGATACTTTGCAAGCTACTGTCAGTATTCTTCAAGGTATGATTTATATAAGGAAGGAAAAGCTGTAAATACCTTTGACCTTAAGTTTTCTAATGGAGCAATTATGGATATAGGAACTTATTGCATTCATCCACTGGTTAAGCTTTTTGGTATGCCAAAGGATATAAAATCTACTGCATTGAAATTGCCTTCAGGAGTTGATGGGGAAGGTAGTCTAGTTCTATCTTATGAAGATATGGATGGGGTTATAATGTATTCAAAAATAACAGATTCCCATGTTCCTTGTGAAATACAGGGAGAAAAGGGTAGTATGATAATTGACAAAATTAATAATACAGAAAAAGTACAAATTATATACAGAAACGGTAATGTAGAGGATTTATCTGTGCCGCAGCTAAAGGATACAATGTATTACGAAGCTAAGGAATTCATTGACCTAATAAAAAACAACGAAAAGCAATCTGAGGTGAATTCATATAGCCAGTCTTTAAAGGTTATGAAGATTATTGAGATCTCTAGAAAAGAAACAGGAATCATATTTCCAGCAGATAATAAATTAGTTTAATATAAAAAGACAACGTTACAAAAATCATCTATTTGTGAAACTTTAAAAACCCCTACTTTTATGAACTTATTAAGTAACTAGAATTACTTCATAAAAAATAGGGGTTTTTTATATTTATAGAAGGTTAAAAATTAGTTAGTTTAAACTTTAAATCCACTAGTTAGTTTACTTAACTTTTTAGCCATATCTGATAGACTCTCTGTAGTCTTCTCGATTTCAGTCATAGTACTTAATTGTTCTTCAATGCTAGAACTAATATTTTCAGTATTTGCTGCTATTTCGCTAGCAGTAGTAGCTATACTGCTTATGGCTTTTTCCATCTCTTTGGTACTCTGTGCATTAGTTTCTGTTGCATTATCAATATCCTCTATTTGAGCAACAATATCCTGAGTATTTTTAATTATGTTCTGCATGATTTGTCCAACTTCAGAAGCCTTAGATACTCCAAGAGATACCTTTTCTTCAACTTGATTAACTGAATCTACAGCAGAAGCTGATTTTAATTGATTTTCCTGAATTAAATCAGATATCTGTTTAGCAGCTGAGTTACTTTCATCTGCAAGTTTTCTAATTTCATCTGCTACCACAGTAAAGCCTCTACCGGCTTCACCAGCACGGGCAGCTTCAATGGCAGCATTTAGTGCCAGTAGGTTAGTTTGAGCAGATATTCCTGTAATTATCTCAATTATATCCCCAATCTTTTTTGAAGAATGATCTAATTCATTTATCATGACAGATACTTCCTGTGATGATGATGCTATATTTGTTATAGAAGAAACAATTTCAGATATTTTAGAAGCCCCCTCCTCCGCTGCATCCTTTGCCTTTTTACTATTTTGCCTGGTGTTTTTAGTAGCAATAGAAGTTGCCTCTGAAAATCTAGCTGCTTCCTCAAGATGGCCACTAGTTTCCTCAGAAACTGCGGCACTATCTGAAGTGCTGGAGGTTATTTCTTCAACAGTACTAGATATTGTGTCGAGAGATTCTGTAGTTGTTCTTGTTGCCTTTGTTAATTCTTCACTTGATGTAGTAATAATCTCAGCAGAGTCGGAAACTTCCTTAATAATTGTATGAAGCTTATCCACAAATGTATCAAAGGCTGAACTGAGTTCTCCTATTTCATCCCTGCTTTCATAGCCTATTCTTTGAGTTAAGTCACCATTATTTTCAGATATTTCTTTTAGTCTTTCTGTAACGTTTCTGACTGGATGAACAACTGCTGATATTATGATCTTAGCTAGGATTAATGTTAAAATAGCACACAATATAATAAGTGAGATTAATCCAATTACAGTATTCTTATAAACAGCTTTGCTCTCGTCATAAGTTCCCTTTGCTTCAGCAACCTGTTTATTAATAATTTCCTTGAGAGATATAATTAAGTCACTTTTTGACTTATCTAAGTTTATCATCTCAGTAGGAGGTCCAGCTTGAGCAGCATCAGTACCTTGTGATCTTACTACGCCTATACCATTTTCCTTTATAAAGGTATCAGTAGAAGCCTTAAATTCATTGAGATTCTCAAAGACAGTTTTGTAATTAGGATCTCCTTTGTATTTAGATAATCTTTCTTCTACACTAGATACAGTTGAAATAATATCCTCCTGTATTGGTTTTTTAGAAGCATCATCAGTTTGATCCATTAAGTTATTCTCCCTAGTCCTAATATACTCAATATCAGATCTTATAGTTTCAAGATACACAATAGGTACAAGCCTTGTATCATTCAACTCAGTAATCATTGAGTTAACTTTAGAGATTTGTTTTACTCCTACCAAGGCTATTATTATTAAAAATACTAGGAAACTGATAGAAAGTAAACCAATCTTTTTTCCAAGTTTGATGTTTTTGAAAAAGTCCATATAAGGTATCCTCCTAAATTAATATGTTTAGTTATCCTTAGTTATTTTTGAAACTAAAGTTATTTACTATTAAAAGTTCACAAATGTTTAATAATAGTATATATTGCTAATGTTACAGATTGGTTACAGTTTTTAAATTAAATTATAAAATCATGGAAGTATGGATAAAAGAAAGGATATAGTAGAAAATATATGTAAGAGCGCTGGTGAGTTTAGGCGGGTATAAACAGACTTCTGTAGAATTTGAGGAACAACAGAGATTTATAACTAAGAAAGAGAGTGATAAAAAATATGAAATTAGGAGTTAACTTAACCGGTTATCTGTTTCTAGAAAAGGCGAGACAATTAAGTCGTTTTTCTTTAGTAGGAGCACTAAATACTCTTATAGATTTTGTTGTATTTACAATATTCCAAAGTTTATTTGGAGTGAATTATGTTGTGAGTCAGATAGCAGGGTATAGTTTTGGAATTGCCAATAGTTTTATATTTAATAAAAATTGGACCTTTAAAAATAAGAATAGATATAAAAAAATAACTTATGAGTTTTTACAGTTTATTGGAGTTAATCTATTCTCACTTACAATTACGTTGATAGCTATTAGAATTTTAGTAGGTAATTTTCAATTCAATGTATATACATCAAAGGTGATAGTAACTTTAATAGCTCAATTAACTAACTTTCTTGGTTATAAGCTATGGGTATTTAAATAAATACTAAATTATAATAGGGAATATAATCGGAATTTAGCAAAAAGATATAAAAAGCGCTTCTTCAAGTTATATATTTTATTTAACTTAAAGAAGCCCTTTTTATATTTTCACGCACATATATATTCCTTTAGTATACAATTAATCTTACTAATTGTTGACTTTTGACCTGAATAAATTCTGAAGACTAATTTTTTTTCTACAAAACTTAAAAATTTTTTATTCTTTATATTTAGTAAATATATCTTATCCACCAGTTGATCATAGAAAAAGATATCTATATCGCCGTAATTAAAGGAGATTAGCTCATGATTACTATTTATGGGAATGAACATAATTCGTTTATCTGTTACTGCCAGAATACACTCAACTTTCAAAGTAGAAGGAACTTCTATGAAAGTATCAATAGACATACGAGCCATATTATAGATAAGCTCTGTTCCAAGTGGTAACCTAACAATTCCTTTTACTCCGTAGATAAATTCTTCATTAGATCCTTTGTAATCGTTTAAATTAATCTTTTTACTTGTAGAAGAAATCATAATATCAGCTCCCCTAAAAGCTATATATATATTATAATATTTCAAAGTAAATTCGTCAATCAATGTTTAGAATTTTCGGAAAATAATTTCGGCAATTAGTTTAAATTTAAAAAGTAATTCACAATTATTTCACACTGGAATAATAATCCTGGATATAACTCAAATTACCTCGTGAAACCGTATACAAACACGTATAAAGTAATCTTGCTATAATATGCAATATTATCATTGAAAGTTACAAAAAATTAATATATAATTAGTAATGTTGGTAAGCGAACAATATGTAAAAGAATAGTTTGTGTAAAACCAGAAGCTACATAGTAGCTTTTAATTTTTAGTAATGAAATATTGCAAAGGGAGGCTTAAAATGAAAAAAACTACTTTATTTTGTGTAATTATAGCAATGCTTTTAACAGGTTGTGGTTCAGCTAATGGAACTAGTGTTAAAAATAATGTACAAACAACTAAGAGTACACAACAAAACAATAGTAATCAATTTATAATGGGAGGAAAGATTGCAGCAAATACCCAGGCAGATATAACTTCTAAAATATCAGCTAAGGTTTCAGAAATAACTGTTGATCTAGGCTCAAAAGTTAACCAAGGTGATGTAATTATAAAATTAGATACACAGGATTTGCAGGCACAGGTGGAACAGGCACAAGCAGCTGTAAATACAGCAAGAGCAAGTTTAGCCAATGCTCAAAATAGTGTACGTCCTGAACAAGTTGCATCAGCACAAGCTACTTTAGATAGTGCAGCGGAAAATTATACTGTGACTAAAAAGAATTACGATCGTATAAAGGCCTTAGTTGATACGGGAGCAGCAGCACAGCAACAGCTTGATACAGCACAGCAGCAGCTTGCAGCAGCAGAGGCTCAGCAGAAGAATGCACAAGAGCAACTAAATATGCTAAATAATGGTCCTACAAGATCTAGTATAGAGGTTTATCAAGCACAAGTTAGCCAAGCTGAAGCGGCTTTAAAAGTTGCTCAGACAGCACTCAATAATGGTACTATTGTTTCACCTATTTCAGGTACTGTAAGTGCAAAAAACATTAACGTAGGAGAATTAGCAGGAGCTGGAGCAAAACTCTTATCAATAGTTAACTCTGAAGCTTTATGTGTAAATGCATATGCACCTTTAGAAATTATTAATGATCTTAAAGAGGGGCAAGATGTGGTTATTAAGGTATCAGAATTACCAGATAAAGAGTTTACAGGAAAGATAACTGTTATAAACTCAAAGTTAAATGATCAAAGCAGAAATATATTAGTTAAAGTAAGTATAGAAGATCCAAAGGCATTATTAAAACCAGGGATGTTCGCACAAATTGGATTGAAAAAATAAAGAGGTAGGTGATTTTAATATGAAAGATAAGCGTAAAGGGCTAATTATTGGAATATTAATAGCAATTGTAGCAGCATTAGGAGGAATAGGGGCTTATTACTGGTATCAAAATACTTATTATGTATCAACAGAAGATGCAAGAGTTGGTGCAGATTTAGTTAGCGTAACTCCTCAAATTTCCGGAAAATTACTAGAACTTAATGTTCAAGAAGGAGAGACAGTTACTAAGAATCAAATACTAGCTCGCCAAGAAATGAATAATCTTCCTGATTCAAGTGTGGATCAATCTTTAGTGAGATCACCAATTAGTGGTATAGTTGTTAAGAAACAAGGTACAGTGGGAGAGTTGTGGTCATCAGGGCAAACGATGTTTACTTTAGTAGACCCAAACAATCTTTATATAAGTGCTAATATAGAGGAGACAAAGCTTGGCAAGGTAAAAGCTGGACAACCAGTTGATATAACTATAGATCAATTTGGATCACAAAAGTTTACAGGAAAGGTTAAGTCAATAGGAGAAGCAACAAATTCTGCACTATCCTTACTTTCATCATCAACTAGTGGTACCTTCACAAAGGTAGTTCAGAGGGTACCTGTAAAAATTCAACTTGATAAGTTTAACAATAAGATACTTCCGGGAACTAACGCAGTTGTTAAGATTCATATTAAGTAACGAGGTGACATGTAGTGAAAGAAAATAATAAAGGGTCACTAGATGCTTGGTTGGCGATGAGCGTAATCATAATTGGTACATTTATGTCTATATTAAGCAGTAGTATAATCAATGTTGCCCTCCCTAAGATGATGTCGGTTTTTGGAGTATCTCTAGATGATATAAAATGGGTAATGACCGCTTACACCTTGGCACTGGGAGCAGTTATTCCTATAACAGCATATTTGCAAGAAATATTTGGTGCTAAAAAGGTATATACTTTTGCGTTAGCGATGTTTACGATCGGATCAGCCTTATGTGGATTTGCATGGAGCAACTCAAGTATGATAGCCTTCCGTGTATTCCAAGCTATTGGTGGAGGTATGATGCAGCCTGTTGGAATGGCTATAATATATTCCATATTCCCTAGAGAGAAAATAGGGCTTGCACTTGGAGTTTACGGTATAGCAGCTATGGCAGCACCGGCTATAGGGCCAACTTTAGGTGGATTAATTATAGAAAAAATGGACTGGAGACTTATTTTTAGTGTTAACTTTCCTATAGGAGTAATAGGTGTAATATTAGCTATACTTCTGTTGAAAGATGAACCTAGGAAGCCATTTAAGTCTTTTGATATAATAGGATTTTTATCTTCTACAATAGGTATAGTAAGTGTACTATATGTTCTTGGAAAATGGTCAACAATAGACTGGGGAGATATAAAAAACCCAATATTATTGACTGTAGGATGTTTAAGTCTTGTGCTATTTGTAGTAAATGAGCTTACCCATCCAGATCCTCTACTAGATTTAAGAGTTCTTAAATTATTTGATTTTAGTGTAAGTTTAGTTATAACCTCTGTTTTAACCTTAGCACTAATGGGAGGATCCTATGTACTGCCCTTATTCCTACAAAATGTAAGGGGCTATACAGCTATGGAAACAGGACTTATTATGCTGCCAGCTGCACTGGTGATGGGAGTTTTGATGCCAGTAAGTGGAGCCCTTTTTGATAAATTGGGAGCAAAGCCAGTAGTTATACCAGGACTTATTATATTAGCTGTTTCATCCTTTGAACTTTCAACAGCTATAAATATGAATTCAACTAAAGAATCAATAATGCTTATTTCTTGTATAAGGTCTATTGGAATGGGGCTTGCCATGATGCCTATTAGTACTGTAGGAATGAATGCTGTAAAAGGAGAAATGATTCCAAAGGCTTCCGCTCTTAATAATACTATAAGACAGATTGCAAGTTCCCTTAGTATAACTATAATGACAGTGCTTATACAGTCAAAAACAAATTATAACTACTCAAAGCTATCAGAGCAGATAACTATCTATAACAAAGCGGCTAATGATACTATAAGCACACTGACAAAAATGTATATGCATTCAGGTTTGCCTCAGGGAACTGCAAAGGTGTCGGCTTTATCCCAGATAGCTAAAATGCTTCAAGCTCAGGCATACTTAGATGCTATGGCATATTCTGTTGCTGTAACTGCTGCTATAGTAGTTGTAGCTATACTATTAACTCTACTTATGAGAAGTAATAAGAAGATAAAAAAACCAAAGGTGGAGGGAAAGCTTAATGAAGGAGGAGCAGCAGTTCTTGAATGATAAACTAAGAGAAGAACAGGTTGAAAAAATATTTAATATAAATAAAAATATTCAGAAGAATCTTAGAGTTAGACTTGAGAAACTTGCAAAACAATATGGTCTGACGTCACCACAGCTTAGTGTAATATTCAAGATATATGAAACTCCAGCTATAACTCTTCATGAGTTAAGTAGTCATATGAGGCTAACAAAAAGTACGGTTTCCGGTATAGTAGATCGCTTAAATAGACAAGGGATTATAGTTAGGGAAATACCTAAAGACAACCGTAGAATTGTAAATCTATCAATTTCTGAAGAATTTAAAAAAAATAATGACATATATAGTATAAAGAAAAAATTCATAAAAGACTTAGCACTTAATTCTGAGGATAATAGCTCTATAAATATAGAAAAAATTATAGATGGCTTAGAGGAATTCAATTTACTTTTGAAGGACACTGATTTTTAGTTAGAAATGTATGGTATTAAAGGGGTATTCTAAGATAAATATTAAAAAAGAAGTATGTAGTTTGGATTAAAATTAGTACAAACTATATACTTCTTTTTTATGTTATATTTCCATTCTGATATTAATATGACATAATAACCCGTGGTTAAAGTTGCATATTAATATGTTTTAATAGATGAAACTATAATTACCAATAAAATGAGAATTTTCGACATAAAATCACATGAAAACATCTGCAAATCACGTTGAATTACATGATTTGTTGTTGAAATTTACAAAAAGTTAATATATAATGAGGAATGCTGATAAACGAACAATATGTGTGAGAATGGTTTGCATAAAAAGAAACTAAATTTAAATATAGGTAGCACATAGAAATTCTTTTATCATCTAAATAATCTAGTATATTAAAAATTGAACATTGTAATTATAAGGGAGGCTTAAAATGAAAAAAACTGCTTTATTTTGTTTAGTTACAGCAATACTTTTAACCGGTTGTGGTGCTTCTGGTGTAACTAGTACAAAAGACAATAAACAAACGACTAAAAGCATACAACAAAACAATAGCAATCAATTTATAATGGGAGGAAAAATTGCAGCAAATACCCAGGCAGATATAACTTCCAAAATATCAGCTAAGATTTCAGAAATAACTGTTGATATAGGCTCAAAAGTTAACCAAGGTGATGTAATTATAAAATTGGATACACAGGATTTGCAGGCACAGGTGGAACAGGCCCAAGCAGCGGTAAATACAGCAAGAGCAAGTTTAGCCAACGCTCAAAATAGTGTACGTCCTGAACAGATTGCATCAGCACAAGCTACTTTAGATAGTACAGCAGAAAATTATACTGTGACTAAAAAGAATTACGATCGTATAAAGGCCTTAGTTGATACGGGGGCAGCAGCACAGCAACAGCTTGATACAGCACAGCAGCAGCTTGCAGCAGCAGAGGCTCAGCAAAAAAACGCACAAGAGCAGTTAAATATGTTAAATAATGGACCTACAAGATCTAGTATAGAGGTCTATCAAGCACAGATTAGCCAAGCTGAAGCGGCTTTAAAGGTTGCTCAGACAGCACTCAATAATGGTACTATTGTTTCACCTATTTCAGGTACTGTAAGTGCAAAAAACATTAACGTAGGAGAATTAGCAGGAGCTGGAGCAAAACTCTTATCAATAGTTAACTCTGAAGCTTTATGTGTAAATGCATATGCACCTTTAGAAATTATTAATGATCTTAAAGAGGGGCAAGATGTGGTTATTAAGGTATCAGAATTACCAGATAAAGAGTTTACAGGAAAGATAACTGTTATAAACTCAAAGTTAAATGATCAAAGCAGAAATATATTAGTTAAAGTAAGTATAGAAGATCCAAAGGCATTATTAAAACCAGGGATGTTCGCACAAATTGGATTGAAAAAATAAAGAGGTAGGTGATTTTAATATGAAAGATAAGCGTAAAGGGCTAATTATTGGAATATTAATAGCAATTGTAGCAGCATTAGGAGGAATAGGGGCGTATTACTGGTACCAAAATACTTATTACGTATCAACAGAAGATGCAAGAGTTGGTGCAGACTTAGTTAGCGTAACTCCTCAAATTTCTGGAAAGTTACTAGAACTTAATGTTCAAGAAGGGGAGACAGTTACTAAGAATCAAATACTAGCTCGTCAAGAAATGAATAATCTTCCTGATTCAAGTGTAGATCAATCTTTAGTGAGATCGCCAATTAACGGTATAGTTGTTAAGAAACAAGGTACAGTGGGAGAGTTATGGTCATCAGGTCAAACGATGTTTACTTTAGTAGACCCAAATAATCTTTATATAAGTGCTAATATAGAGGAGACAAAGCTTGGTAGAGTGAAAGTTGGACAAGTAGTTGGTATAACTATAGATCAATTCGGATCACAAAAGTTTACAGGAAAGGTTAAGTCAATAGGAGAAGCAACAAATTCTGCACTATCCTTACTTCCAGCCTCAACTAGTGGTACTTTCACAAAGGTAGTTCAGAGGGTGCCTGTAAAAATTCAACTTGATAAGTTTAATAATAAAATCCTTCCAGGAACTAATGCAGTTGTTAAGATTCACATTAAGTAATGAGGTGATGTTATAATGGAAGAGAAGAAAAGCAGCTTATTAAATAGTTGGTTGGCCTTAAGCGTAGTTATAATAGGTACTTTTATGTCTATACTAGATAGTAGTATAGTTAACATAGCTCTTCCTAAGATGATGGCAGTTTTTGGGGTACCACTGGATGATGCAAAATGGATATTAACTTCTTATACACTTGCCCTTGGAGCAATTATACCATTAACAGGATACTTGCAGGAAATTTTTGGGCCTAAAAAAATATATATGTTTGCCCTAGCAATGTTTACATTAGGATCACTATTATGTGGATTTGCTTGGAGCAATACAACTATGATAGTATTTCGTATAGTTCAGGCTATTGGCGGTGGTATGATAATGCCAGTAGGAATGTCTATAATATATCAGATATTTCCTAGGGAAAAAATTGGGCTTGCTCTTGGTTTTTGGGGAATAGCAGCTATGGCAGCTCCTGCCACAGGTCCAACATTAGGTGGATATATTATTGAAAAGATGGACTGGAGACTTATATTTACAGTTAACGTTCCTATTGGAATAGTTGGTGTAATATTAGCCGGTATTTTATTAGAAGGTACGGAGAAGAAGCCTTTTAAATCCTTTGATGTAATAGGATTTTTATCATCTACAATTGGTTTAGTTAGTGTACTATATGTTCTTGGAGAAGGTTCTTCAATAGATTGGGGAAAAATCGAAAACCCAATTTTAATGACACTTGGTTGTTTAAGCCTTGTATTATTTGTAGTAAATGAACTTACCCATCCAGAACCCTTATTAGATTTAAAGGTTCTCAAGCTATTTGATTTTAGCATTAGCTTAGTTATAAGTTCTGTTTTAACCTTGGCTTTAATGGGTGGTGCATATGTATTACCTCTATTTTTACAAAACGTAAGAGGGTATACTGCTATGCAAACAGGTCTTATTATGCTGCCTTCTGCATTAGTTGTTGGAGTCATGATGCCTATAAGTGGTAGTCTTTTCGATAAATTTGGAGCAAAGCCAATTGTTATACCTGGACTCATAATACTAGCTATAAGTTCTTATGATCTGTCAACGGCCATAAATTTGAATTCCAGTAAAGAGACAATAGTACTTATTAGCTGTATAAGATCTATAGGGTTAGGGCTTGCTATGATGCCAATTAGTACTGTAGGGATGAATGCCGTTTCAAGGGAGATGGTTGGAAAGGCCTCAGCTCTTAATAACACTATAAGACAGATAGCAGGTTCCCTTAGTATAACTATAATGACCACACTTATACAATCAAAAACAGACTATAATTATTCAAAACTAGCAGAACAAATAACTACTTATAATAAGACATCTAATGATACTATAGGTTTACTAACAAAGACATACATGCATGCAGGTTTGCCGCAGGGAACTTCTAAAGGAATGGCAGTGTCCCAGTTAACTAAAATGGTTCAAGGGCAAGCTGCAATGGATGCCATGGCCTATTCTGTTGCTGTAACTGCTGCCATAGTAATTGTAGCCATACTTTTAACTTTATCTATGCGTGACAGTAAAAAAGTAAAAGAGCAACAAGACAAAGGAGGTACAGTAGCTATTGAACAATAAATTAAGAGAAGAGGAAGTTGAGAAAATACTTAACATGTATAGAAGTGTTCAAAGAAATTTTAAAAGCAGGTTTGAAAAAGTTGCAAAGCAATATGGATTTACCTCACCTCAACTTGCTGTTATATTCCAACTACATGAAACACCATCTATAACACTTAACGAGTTAAGTAACCATATGAGATTAACGAAAAGTACAGTCTCAGGTATAGTAGATCGACTTACAAAACAAGGGGTTGTAATTAGAGAAATACCTAAAGATAATCGCAGAATTGTAAATCTATCAATTTCTGAAGAATTTAAGAAAAATAATGATATATGTGCTATTAAGAAGAGGTTTTCTCAAGAATTAATATGTGGTTCTATAAATAGTTCTAATTCTGTAGATATTGAAAAAATCATCTGCGGGTTAGAAGAACTTAATTTACTTTTGAAGAATAGTGATGATTAAAATAACAAAAAAGAGATGTCAGTAATACGTAAATATGTATTATTGATATCTCTTTTTTATTGTGGAATATTACCTAAAAACTAAAAGAATGTTTATTATTAATTAAGATTACAAATAATAGGTAACAAGTCATAAAGAAATTATATTTAAGTAAATCAATAATAGACAGGAGAATGAAAGGAATCTGATATTGAGATGAATATTAGTTGTACATTAACTTTAAGTAAATCTCTTGAAAATAACATTTTAGCATTTAAAAATATTTTCCCTGATGACAGAATGTTAGTCATCAGGAGACTTGAAAATAAATACTTGTCTGCTGCAAAATGCTGTGTAATTTATTTTCAAGAAATGGTAGACAATGAATTGATAAATGAAAATATAATACAACCTATTTTGGGAAACAATTTATCTGAAGGAATAAGTTGTGACAATCTTTTACAAGATATTCAAGATAAAGTTATTGCAGTAAATGGTGTTATTATGTCAGAAGATATTAATATAATACTAGATTCTTTAATATCTGGAGATACAATTTTTTTATTGGAAGGATATGAAAAAGTTCTAATTATAGCTTCAAGAGGCTATGGAGGAAGAGCTATAACAGAGCCAGATTCATCTAGGTCTGTTAGAGGACCGCGAGCTGGTTTTACAGAATCAATTAATGTAAATATATCTCTAATTCGACGTATAATAAGAACTCCAGATTTAAAGCTTAAATTTAAAGAACTTGGTGAGAGAACGCATACCAGGGTTTGTATCTGCTATATTGAGGGAGTAGCGTTAGAAGGGATATTAAAAGAGGTTGAAAAGCGTTTAGACCAAATTCAATTAGATGGAATTCTTGATTCAGGATATATTCAGGAACTAATAAGGGACGCACCATTTTCGCCCTTTGAAACAGTAGGTTATAGTGAAAAACCAGATGCTGTTGCAGGAAAGCTGTTGGAAGGTAGAATTGCCATTTTAGTTGATGGAAGTCCATTTGCATTAACAGCGCCTTTTATAATTACTGAAGTAGCCCAGATTAGCGAGGATTATTATAATAATTATATTTTTGCTTCTATTAATAGATTTATTAGAATTACAGCTGCTATCTTTTCTGTATCAATTCCTTCGTTATATCTGGCAGTGGTGACATTTCATCAGGAAATGCTGCCTACGCCGCTACTATTAAGTATTTCCGCCGGACGGCAAGGTGTACCTTTTCCTACTGTTCTATCATTGATTGTGATGCTAGCACTATTTGATTTATTAAGAGAAGCAAGTGTAAGAATGCCTGCATCAGTAAGTCAGGCAATTAATATTGTAGGTACACTAGTAATAGGTCAGGCGCTAGTAGAAGCTAAACTTGTAAGCCCTATTATTATAATTATAACTGCTTTAACGGGAATATTATCACTATTAAATATCAGTATGGTAGGAGCAGCAATGGTTTTGAGAACCCTTTTAATAATATCAACCTCTATTCTTGGAATATATGGTTTTTTACTTGGCTTTATTCTTACGCTTATACACCTTATGAGTATAAGATCCTTTGGAGTTCCATATATGCTAAATCTATCTACTGTGAAAAATCATGATTTTCAGGATGTATGGATACGGGTACCTTGGTGGGAAATGACTTTAAGGCCTAAAATAATAGGTGCTAAAAACTTGATAAGACAACCAATAAGAAAAAATAAAAGGAAATGACAACTATGCAAAAATTTAAATTTAGATTTCTTTTGTTAATAATCCTTATTAGTTCGATACTATTTGTTGGTTGCTGGAATTATCGGGAGATGGACCAGTTAGCTATTGTTGCAGGAGCTGCAATAGATAAAGATGAATATGGAGATATTTCTATGTTAGTAGAGATTGTAGAATTTAGTAATGAAAAGGATTCTAAAATTTCTCATAAAACAATCTCCATTAAAGGAGCAACAATATTTGATACTGCTAGAAATGCTATTTCAGTTTCAGGGAAAAGGCTCTATTGGGCTCATGCAAAGGTTATTGTTATAAGTGATCAGGTAGCAAGAGAAGGAACTATAAAAATTATAGACTGGATTAACCGTGATTCAGAGACAAGGTCTAATATAAACATATTGATTGCGAAAGGGAATTTAGCAAAGGAGATATTGCAGTCTGGAGGAAACAAGAGCAATATTAAATCCTTTGAAATAGCAAGAATTCTTAAAAATCAAGTATCTTTATCGAAGGCACCACGGGTAGAGAGTTGGGAGCTTGTGAATAGTATAATTGGTAAAGGAATATCTGCAGTTGCTCCTACAGTACAGCTTAAAACTATTAACGGTGAAAAATCCCCGAGTGTAATGGGCACTGCGATTTTCAGCAAGGATAAGCTTGTAGGATTTCTAGATGATAAGGAAACAAAGGATATGCTTTTTATTCAAGACAAAGTAAAAGGAGGTGTATTAGTTAGTAGGGAGAGTGAAAATAATAAAGATATACCGGTTTCTTTGGAGATATTTGACAATAAGACTAAAATAAAGCCTATTTTAGAAGATGGAAATATTAGATTTAATGTAAATGTTAATGTAAATACAGCAATTGATGAAATTGGTGGAAGTGCAGATTTCATTGGGGAGAATGGTAGTAGCAAATTGGAACAGTCTTATGAGAGAACGATGGAAATTCGAATAAAAAAATTAATCACAAAAATTCAAAAAGAATATGGTGTTGATATATTTGGATTTGGAGCACGGCTAAAGGAAGATAAGCCGAAGATATGGAGAGCAGTTGAGAAGAATTGGCAAGAAAGCTTTCGAACTATCCATGCAGATGTAAAGGTTAATGTTTATATACGTAATAGTGGAATATTATCAAAACCGTTAGAAGAAGGAGATTAAAATATGGTATTATTAGTGGTTGTTGCATATGCATTGATAGCTATTTATGAGTTTTTGCCATTATATAAACAGAAGCAATGGAGGGATTTTCAGGTTAATAGTGTTCTGTTTTTTTTATCCTTTGTGATAGCTGTGCTACTATGCTTTAAAGTTCATATACCAAGCCCAGCAGAGCCAATAAAGGTGTTAATAACTTCAGTATTTGGAAAGTAGGATAAATATGCGTAAGGAACAAATCACCGTAAAAGAAGGAATTTGTATTTTAATAATTTTTATTATGGGAAGCACGTTTATTGTTGGGGTGGGAGGAGACGCTAAAAATAGTGCATGGATATCTGTAATTTTAGGTGCAATCTTGGCAGTTCCAATGATGTTGGTATATGGAAGAATAGCTTTACTTTTTCCAGGAAAAGATTTATATGATATCCTTGAAACAGTATTAGGAAAAACTTTTGCTAGAATAGTTTCAGTAATATACATATGGTATATTTTTCACCTAGGGGCACTAGTTATACGAAACTTTGGTGAGTTTATAAATGTTACAACACTGCCAGAAACACCGATGATTGTATCGATGTTTTATTTGGGAATAGTTTGTGTAGTTTCAGTCAAATCTGGTATCGAAGTGATAGGAAGAATTAGTGCCTATGTTCTCCCAATTATAGTATTAATTTTAGTTACAGTACAAATACTAGGGATATCTATACTTAATTTCCGTTACCTCAAACCAATTATTGGAAATGGATTTACTCCTATATTAAAAGGTGCTTTTTCTGCTTTTTCATTTCCTTTTGCTGAATCAGTAGTATTTATGGGTATACTCTTTTCTGTAAAAAATCAAAAGTCTCAGTATAAAATATTATTTTCTGGATTAGTTTTTGCAGCAGTAGTGATTACGATTCTAACAGTTCGAAACACTGTTGTATTGGGGGAAGGGATGAATATACACTACTTTCCTTCCTTAGAGGCAGTAGGGCGGATAGCAATAGGTGAGTTTATAGAGAGAATTGAAGTCAGCGTTTCTATAGTATTTGTTTTTGGAGTTTTTGTAAAAACATCTATATGCTTGTTAACTGTATGTAGGGGCATAGCAAAGGTATTTAATCTTGATGATTATCGCTCTATTGTAATACAAACAGGGTTACTAATGATATATTTAGCTCAAATACTTTATAGCAATACTATGGAAATGAGATATTGGGCATTTAAGATTTATAAATATTATGCATTTCCATTTCAAGTAATTATACCGTTATTGTTATTATTAATAGCAGAGCTTAAAGTACGTAAAAAGCAGCCAGCTTAAATAATTATGCTAAGATAGATATTTGAAATTACTATATTTCCTCCAAGAAGAAAAGACAAAAATTCTTGTAACGAAATTGTAATAAAAATGTATTATAATGAGATTAGTAAAAACTTTTCTGGGGGTATATATGTTATGAATGGTAAAAAGATACTAGTAGTTGATGATGAACCTTTAATAAGAAAACTTGTAACAGATTTTCTTAAAAAATCAGGATACATTACTATTGAAGCTGATGATGGAAGAAAAGCCTTAGATTTATTTTCTCAAGAAGAGGATATAGATTTAATAATTCTTGATGTGATGCTTCCAGAATATGATGGATGGACTGTATGTAGAGAAATTAGAAAAAAGTCAAAAGTTCCAATTATAATGTTAACTGCCAGAGGAGAAGAATTTGATGAACTCTTCGGTTTTGATATTGGAGCAGATGAGTATATTGCTAAGCCATTTAGTCCTAATATATTAATAGCAAGGGTAAATGCTGTTCTTAGAAGGGTAGTTCCAGCAGACAATAATCTTAAAGAATTTAGTGGATTAACAATTGATCAAAATGGAAGGCAGGTAGTAATAGAAGGGTCTACCGTTGATTTAAGTCCAAAAGAGTACGAGTTATTAAATTATCTTGTTGAGAATTACGGAAAAGCATTAAGCAGAGAACAGATATTAGATAAGGTGTGGGGATATGATTATTATGGAGATTTGAGGACAGTGGATACACATATAAATAGATTAAGAATAAAGTTAGATTCAAAAAGCAATTATGTTCAGACTGTTAGAGGTTATGGTTATAGATTTGAGGTTGAAAAATGAATAAATCTATAAAATCAAAGCTATTTATCTCTATAACCTTTCTACTAATATTTTTTATTCTTCTTCTATGTATATTAAATAATTTGTATCTTGAACAATACTACATTAATAAAAAGAAAAACACACTTATAGAAAATGCGAAGAAGCTTGCAAGTATGTACAATGGAAATATTGTAGATCTGCAGGATGAATTGGATAGAACAGCCAATATAACTGGTAGTAATATTGATATTCATGATGAGAATGGAGTTCCAGTATACAGTTCATCACGTAGAGAAGTAGAGGAAAAAAATATAATAAGAGGCGGGGAAAGGTTTGGGATTAAACAAAAAAAAGAGCCCCCACCAAATTACTCTCGTGATGACGATATGGTACAGGAATATGCTGAGGGAGAATATATCTTTGAGCCAAGAAGAGATACGAAAATGAAGATTGATTTTCTTACGCTTGTAACAAAACTAAGTAGTGGGGATGTACTTACTATAAGAGTACCCTTAGTTTCAATAACAGAAAGTGTGGATATTGCAAATAGATTTATCATTATTACGGGGATTGTAATTATAATTTTAGGCAGTCTTTGGGCATATATATTTTCAAAAAGATTCACAAAACCCATATTAGAGCTAAATAATATCGCCAGAAACATGGCTAAATTTGATTTTGGTGAAAAATGTAAGATAAGTGGTGAAGATGAAATTGGACAGCTTGGACAAAGTATTAATTACTTATCTGACGAACTAGATAGTGCAATTACGGAGTTAAATATAAAAAATAAAAAGCTTGAAGAAGATATTGAGAAAGAAAGAAAAATAGATGAAATGAGAAAAGAGTTTGTTTCTAGTGTATCCCATGAATTAAGAACTCCTTTATCAGTAATACAGGGATACGCAGAAGGCCTTATAAGTAACGTTGCAGAAAGTGAAGAAGATAGGAAGTTCTATTGTGATGTTATTATGAAAGAAACGGACAAAATGAATAAGCTAGTAAGAGACTTATTAAATCTTTCTCAAATAGAGTCTGGATATTTTCAAATTGAAAAAACCGAATTTGATTTGGTATCCTTGATGGAATATGTGAGTAATAAATATAAATCTAACTTTGAAGAAAAAAATATTCAAATACAATTTGAAGCTGGGGAAAGGGTTACAGCTAATGGAGATATGGTAAGGATTGAACAGATACTTACAAACTATATTAATAATGCAATTAATCATATAGACGGTGATAGAATTATTAAAATAAGCAAAGTGGTTAACAATGATAAGGTAAGAGTAAATGTGTTTAATACAGGAAAGGCTATACCGCAGGAATCACTTGACAAGATATGGAATAGCTTTTATAAAGTAGATAAGGCTAGAACAAGAGCCTATGGAGGGTATGGTTTAGGACTTTCTATAGTTAAAGCTATACAGGATTTGCATCACAATTCTTATGGAGTAGAAAACATGGACGGTGGAGTGAATTTTTGGTTTGAGGTAGATAAGGCTGAACTAAGCACACTTTAGAAAATTACAGAAAAAATAGGGGCTAACCGTTAGCAGGCACGGAGTATAATAAAAAACACTCCATGCCTTTAATATTATTAATAAAGTTCTAGGAAAGGCATGTTGTAAAGCTCCGGGGCATTCCATGAAAACTAATAAGCATTTACTTTATGCTTATTCCGTAAAACTTACCACCCCTTGTTGCCACTACAATAGTATCATTGAAAATAGAAGGGGTAGCTTCAATATTAGAACCTAGGTTTATTTTATTTAACTCACTGCCAGTTTTTCCATCTAAAAGATACATATTTCCTATACTGTCACATTGGATTATATATGTTTTACCATTTTTATCGTAGAAATCAACTGGAGAAGACCACATATAGTTAGGGAGTTCTTTTCTCCATATTTCAGCTCCTGTTTTTTTATCCAGTGCTAAAATTAAGCCGCTATTCATGTTTTTATATCGTGCTAATCCAAATATTATAATATCCTTAGTATCTTGTTTCCCCACTACAGGTGTGGCTAACATACCGCCGTTAACTGGATCATTTCCAATAACAGACATACATTCATAGGTTTTTTCCCATACTGCTTCTCCAGTTAACCCATTAATTTTCTTTAAATAGGAATAACCTTTATAACCCTGCTTATCAATTTCGTTACCAGAGTAGATATAGGGGATGTTATCCTCTACATCTACTACCAGTGAAGCATCGGTATCATCTTTCCCGTTAAAAGTCCATACTGGCTTTAATGTCAACAGGTCAATACATTGGATGCTTCCGCCGTTATCAGCAAAATAAAGTAAGTTTTTATATATTGCTGTTGAATTTTCTATACCCTGATATTCGTGTCCGGATATTTGATATCTATACTTTGTTGTTTCAGGGGCTATTGAAATAGACTTATTCTCTATATCAAATTTTGTATTTAGTTTCACTATATAAAGTAGTCCGTTCTCGCCAGCTTCTATAAGGGTATCTGTTTGTTTGTTTATAAGTGCAGAACTATCAAAGGCACCCCAACCCCTTAAGGCATCAGTATCCATACCATTTATAAAGGATAACTTACTGCCATCTATTAAGCTAAAAACATCATATCCAATAGGACCTTTTTCTGGTATTCCCTCTCCTACATAAAGTAATGGGATTCCTCTTGGGTCTATTGAAACACTGCCCTTTATCGGGTTACCGACTCTAATAGGATCTCTCGTTTTTTCACCTGTTTCTAAGTCTAAAAAGTATACATTACCATCTAAAGATGAAGATATAACTTCTGTAAAGTTTTCCTGTTGCTTAAATTTATCCTTTATATTCATTAATTCCTTAGTATAAGTTGGCCACTTTATTATGGCAGGTTGTCCAGTCCATCCAGCACCACCTCCCCAAGATGAAGAAGACGTAGTGAAGCTCCACTTGGTGCTTAGCTTTTTTTCAGAGATACTGCTAACGCCATAACTAGGGCTTGTTCTAAGATTATTGCCCCTAAAAGTTAATATACCTTCAATATCTGTATATTCTGATGGAAATAGATTATTACCGCTATAATCGGTAACTTTTTTACTGTTTAATAGGACAGAGTAACTAATACTATTTAATATTTTAGAATCAATTAAGAATGGTTTATTGACTGTAGTCTTTTTGTTTTCTTCTTTGCCCTTAGAGGTAATATCTTTGCTAGCTTGAATCTGTACATTATTTGAAACTGATACAGCCGGTTTATTAGCAAAATACTCTATACAAATAATGAATAATACTAGTGTAGCAGCTGATAAGTATATAGTTTTTTTTCTCATTTATATTGCTCCTTTATATTGAAATAAGATAATATATAGTATATTCTCCATAATATGTAAATAACCTTGTTGATTTATATTAATGAAAGATAAATTTTTTCATTACATTGAAAGATATATAAAATATACAAAGGAAGGTTACTATATATTAGTGAAACTGTTTTTACTATAAACACTGGTGTATAATATAATCTTTATAAATTAAAGAGAGATTAATATCATTATAAAAAAATATGTAGAAATTTAATTTATAACGAAGAATTTTAAGAAATATGTCTATTGACTATAAAATAAGAGAAGGGTAGAATATACAAGGTAAAATAATTGTACATATTATATACCTGCTGATAAGATGCTAATTAGATTGAGGTTTTGTTATGGCTGATGAGAAACTTGATTTGCAAGAAAAGATTAGAAAACTGACAGTAAAAGTTGTAAAGCACTATAGAGGAAAGGGTCCAGAAGTTGTTAAGGTCAAAATAGAAGGAGACGTAATAACTATTGATATAAAAGGAATTCTTTCTAATCTATCAGAGATTTTGGTTGAAGAAGGTGCTGTAGATATTGTAAAGAGCTATTGGAGAATCATGAAACCTTATCTTGAAAAGGAATTTTTAGATGAGGCTTATGAAACAGTAGGTAGGAAGTTTGAATACAGTTGGCAGATACATAACCTAGAGAAGGATAGCAGATCTATAGTAGTGTCGTTGAACTTAATAAGTGATGGTTCGATTAGAAAGAAAGATACTTAGATATTTTAGCTTTCAATAAACCAGTACATGCGTAGAATTACGTTTTGTACTGGATTTTTGTTTTTATAGATTTTACACATTAAAGTACTAAAGAGGTGGAGATTAATATGGAAGAAAAGGTGTTAACGGTTTGTCCTTATTGTGGTACTGGATGCAAGATGTATCTAGTAGTTAAAGATGGAGAAATAATAAGAGCGGAAGCAGCTAATGGAAGAACTAACGAAGGAAAACTATGTTTAAAAGGACATTATGGTTGGGATTTTCTAAACGATCCTCAAATCCTAACAGCTAGATTAAAAAAACCTATGATAAGAAAGAATGGACAATTAGAAGAGGTTTCTTGGGATGAAGCCATTAGATTTGTAGCAGATAGATTGACAGCAATAAAGGCAAAGTATGGTCCAGATGCCATCATGGGAACTGGTTCTGCAAGAGGACCTGGAAACGAAGCTAATTATGTAATGCAAAAGTTTATGAGGGCAGTAATTGGGACTAACAATATAGATCACTGTGCTAGAGTTTGACATGCTCCTTCAGTAGCCGGTCTGGCTTACTCATTAGGAAATGGTGCAATGTCAAATTCTATTCCAGAAATAGAAGATACTGATTTACTATTTGTATTTGGATATAACGGTGCAGACTCCCATCCAATTGTTGCAAGAAGGATAATTAAAGCAAAAGAAAAGGGTGCTAGAATCATCGTAGTTGACCCAAGGGTAACTGAATCAGTAAGAATAGCTGACTTATGGCTGCCTTTAAAAGGTGGAACTAATATGGCCTTAGTTAATGCCTGCGGTAATGTTTTAATAAGTGAAGGTCTATATAATAAAGAATATGTGGAAAAGTATGTGGAAGGCTTTGAAGATTATAAGGCTTCTGTGGAAAAATATACTCCTGAATATGCGGAAGAGATAACTGGAGTTAAAGCAGAAGTTATTAGACAAGCTATGAGGGAATATGCTAAGGCAAAAAATGCTATGATTCTATACGGAATGGGCGTTTGTCAATTCTCTCAGGCGGTAGACGTTGTAAAAGGATTAGCATCTTTAGCATTATTAACAGGTAATTTTGGAAGACCAAATGTAGGTATTGGGCCAGTTCGTGGTCAGAACAATGTACAAGGTACCTGTGATATGGGTACACTTCCAAATGTACTTCCGGGGTATCAAGAAGTTACTGATACTGCCGCTAGAAAGAAATTTGAGAAGGCTTGGGGAGTTAAGCTTCCTAGTAAACCAGGATATAAGTTAACAGAAGTACCTCACTTAGCTTTACATGAAGATAAGATAAAAGCTTATTACATCTTTGGGGAAGACCCGGTTCAAAGTGACCCAAATGCTTCTGAAGTGAGAGAAGTACTAGATCACTTAGAATTAGTAATAGTTCAGGATATTTTTATGAACAAGACAGCTCTTCATGCTGATGTAATTTTACCTGCTACTGCTTGGGGAGAACATGAAGGTGTATATTCATCAGCAGATCGTGGATTCCAAAGGTTCAGAAAAGCAGTAGAACCAAAGGGTGATGTAAAGCCAGATTGGCAAATTATATGTGAAGTAGCTACAGCTATGGGATATCCTATGAGTTATAAGAATACAGAAGAAATTTGGGATGAGATGAGAAGTCTATGTCCAAGTTTTGCTGGAGCAAGTTATGAAAAGCTTGATGAATTAGGAAGTATTCAGTGGCCTTGTCCTACAGAGGGTCATACAGGAACACCATACTTATATAAAGATAACAAATTCACAACGCCTAGTGGCAAAGGTCAACTGTTTGCTTGTGAATGGAGGCCTCCTATGGAATTACCAGATGAGGAATACCCATTAAGCCTATCCACTGTAAGAGAGGTTGGACATTACTCAGTAAGAACTATGACAGGAAACTGTCGTGCCTTACAACAGCTAGCTGATGAACCAGGGTATATACAAATGAGTATAGAGGACGGGGAAAAACTTAAAATAGAAGATCAGCAGTTAGTGAGAATAAGTTCACGAAGAGGCTCTATAGTAGCAAGGGCATTAATTACAGATAGGGTTAAAGAAGGCTCTACATATATGACATATCAGTGGTGGGTAGGAGCGTGCAATGAGCTAACTAGTGATCATATGGACCCTATTAGTAAAACTCCAGAATATAAGTTTTGTGCAATAAAAGTTGAGAAAATTGAGGATCAACAGTGGGCAGAGCAATATGTAAGAGATGAATATGCTAAGCTTAGAAAACAAATGAATTGTAAGACAGATAGATAGGTATAAGCAAGGTAAAGAATTCAGGAAAGGAAATACTAATGATTAGTGTAGATGATGCATTGAATATGATTGCTGAAAATACAGAGGTATTAGAAGCAGAGAGAGTAGATATAGTACATTGTCTTAATAAAGTTTTAGCTGAAGATATTTATTCTAATGATAATTTACCTCCTTTTGATAAATCTGCTATGGATGGATATGCTATTAGAAGTGAAGATACTAATAATCTTAGTGGAGAAAACATTATAGGGCTTGAGATAATAGGGGTAATAAAAGCTGGAGATTATTCTAAAGAGGAATTAAATACAGGACAAGCTTTTAAAATCATGACTGGGGCAGCCTTGCCTAAAGGCGCAGACGGAGTAATAGAAATTGAGAAGGTTAAAGTTAAAGATAACAAAGTTTACATAAGTAAAGAGGTTAGTGAAGGTAACAATATTATAAAACTGGGAGAGGAAATAAAAAAAGGGGATTTAGCACTGAAAAAAGGAAAAATTATTAGGCCATCAGAAGTTGGCTTGCTAGCCTCCTTAGGATATAGTTCTGTAAAAGTGTATAAAAGTCCCAAGGTTGCCTTAATTATCACAGGAGATGAGTTAGTAGATATAGATAGCAAGCTTGAAAGAGGGAAGATAAGAAATAGTAATGAGTATTCTTTAAGGGCATTAATCAGCAATTTAGAGGCGGAAATATTGTCCTTAGGAATAGTTTCCGATGATAAAAATACTTTAAAGGAAAAAGTTAACTATGCTTTAGAAAATGCAGATATAGTCATTAGTTCTGGGGGAGCATCTGTTGGAGATTACGATTTCATAGAAGAGATTTTAAAAGAGATTGGTGCAGATATAAAATTTAATAAGGTAAGTATTAAACCAGGGAAGCCTGTAACCTTTGCCACTTATAAAGAAAAATTGTTTTTTGGACTACCAGGAAATCCAATGTCTTTAATAACTACCTTTGAAGAATTGGTGAAACCTGCTATTGAGATTATGAAGGGCAAAGTAAACTTACATGCTGAAGAAATAGAAGTTATCTTAGCAGATGATTTTAAAGCTAAGGCAGGAAGAAGAAAATATATTTACGTGGAACTAAGAAAAGAGAATGGAGCTTATTACGCCCACAATTTAGGAAAGCAATGTTCAAATCACCTTATGGTGATGAGCAAAACTAATGGATTAATAATTATACCGGAAGAACGTGGAACTGTGAAAGCAGGAGAAGTTGTAAGAGGAAAGTTTATGTTTAGATAAATTATATTTAAGAAGGGTGAAAGAAAAATGAAAACAACTCCAAATTCCTTTGTTATTGCTAATTCGAACAAATGTATAGGATGTAAGGCATGTGAAGTAGCATGCTTTACTGTTCATAATGAAAATAATAATGTAGTGGCTACCGTTGGTACTGTTACAACTCCTATTATACCGAGATTATATGTTATTAAAGGTGAAAGTTATGCTATGCCTATTCAGTGCAGACATTGTGAAGATGCACCTTGTGCAAATGTATGTCCCGTGAATGCAATAAAGCAAGAAGACAATACTATTGTAATTGATGAAAAAGCTTGCATAGGCTGTAAGACCTGTCTAATGGCATGTCCTTTTGGAGCAATAGATTTACTACCTCAATATGAAGATGGCAAAGAAGTATTTCAAATTAATTTAAAGAAACAAGGACAAGATGGTTTAAGGAATGCTGTTAAGACTATTGCATACAAATGTGATTTGTGTAAAGACAGTGGTGAACCTGCTTGTATAAATGCCTGTCCACAAAAGGCATTAACATTAATAACTCCAGTGAGCGAGAAAAAGTCTCGTAATAGGGCGGCTGCATTAAGTTTGTTAAAAACAGTGGGAAACTATAAATAATAGCAGGGAGAGAGGAAGTTAAGTATGTCAGTTAAGAATAGTATAATTAATATTGATAAAGAGTTATGTACAGGTTGCAGACGCTGTTCAGAGGTTTGCCCAGTTAATGCTATAGAAGGAGAGGAAGGAAAGCCTCAAAGTATAAACAGAGAACTTTGTGTTATATGTGGACAATGTGTACAGGTATGTAGTGTATATGCTTCTAATTTTGATGAAGGAATAACATCTAGAGATCTTAAACTAAAAGAAAGAGGAATGTTATCAAGTGTAAAGGAGCCTCTTTTTGCTGCATATAGTTTGGGAAATGCTCAGTTAGTTAAAGAAGCACTAGCAAACTCCGATTTATATAAAATTGTACAGTGTGCACCAGCGGTAAGAGTTTCTTTAGCTGAAGAGTTTGGATTTCCACTTGGAACGTTAACTCCAGGGAAGATGGTTGCTGCTCTTAGACGTTTAAACTTTAATAGGATTTATGATACTAACTTTGGTGCAGATTTGACTATTATGGAGGAAGGTAGTGAACTTATAAAAAGAGTAACTGAGGGAAAGAATTTACCGATGTTTACTTCTTGTTGCCCTGCTTGGGTAAAGTTTGCTGAACAAGAGTATCCAGAGCTTTTAAATCACCTTTCCAGCTGTAGGTCGCCTCAACAAATGGCTGGAGCTGTGTTTAAGACCTATGGTGCACAAATTGATGACATAGATCCAAGTAAAATTTATAGTGTAGCAGTTATGCCTTGTACCTGTAAGGATTTTGAGTGTAACAGGCCAGAAATGGAGGCTAGTGGATATAGGGATGTAGATATAGTTATTACTACAAGGGAATTAGCTCAGTTAATTAAAGATGCCGGAATTGATTTTAATAATTTACCAGACGAAGGATTTGATGGCCCTTTAGGAAGCTATAGCGGTGCTGGAACTATTTTCGGTGTTACCGGTGGAGTTATGGAAGCAGCTTTAAGAACTGGCTATGAGCTAATAACTAAGGAAAGTATTCCAAAGTTAGAATTAAATTTTGTAAGAGGAGATCAAGGATTGAGAACAGCGGAAGTTCAAGTTGGAGATCTAAAACTAAAGATTGCAGTGGTTTCAGGATTGAAGAATGCAGTTTCAGTACTTGAAAGTATAAAAGAGGGAAAGTGCGATTTTCATTTTATAGAAGTAATGACTTGTCCCCAAGGATGTATTAGTGGTGGAGGACAGCCTAAACTTCTTTTAGAAGCACACAGGGAACTTGCGCATAAAAAGAGAAAGGAAGCTACATATAGTCATGACAGTAAGCTAGAGGTAAGAAAATCTCACGAAAATCCTAGTATTGTAAAATTATATGGTGAATTTTTAGGAGAACCATTAGGCCATAAGTCTCATCATCTATTACACACTAAATATGTAAATAGAAAGGAGCAAAAATAATGAATAGTTTTGTAGTTGCTGATCCTAATAAATGTATTGGATGCAGAACTTGCGAGGTAGCATGTGTTGTAGCTCACTCTGAGAAAAACATATTTATATCAGAAAGTAGCGAAATTGAGTTTTATCCACGATTAACTGTTGTAAAAACAGCTCAGGTTGCTGTTCCTATTCAATGCAGACAATGTGAAGATGCTCCTTGTGCCAATGTATGTCCTAATGGATCTATTGTCAATAAAGATGGACTTGTATATATTAATAAGAATACTTGTGTAGGGTGCAAAACCTGTGTTGTTGCATGTCCTTTAGGGGCTATTGAATTGGTTTCAGAGTATAATAATGGAGAAAAAGTACTGCAGCCAGTTTTAAAGGTTATTGATTCTGGAAAGTTATGCTTTAAAGAGAGAATGGTAGCTAATAAATGTGATTTATGTGTAGGAAGAGAAAATGGACCAGCTTGTATGGAGATTTGTCCTACAGATGCTTTTCATATAGTTAAATCTACGGATATTAAAGATTCAACTAAGGAAAAGAGAAAAAGAAGGGCCAAAGAGCTGACAAACATGTCTTCTAAGTAATATTAACTAAGAATTTATTTAGTGCCACTGGTATTTAATTAGGGTGGACTTATAAAAACTGGGGATATTATAGAGGCTTTATCCGATGACTAAGGAAAAGAGTGGTTATTAAAACTAACCTACTCTTTTTTTGTCATTTTTTGCTTTTAAATTATTATTTTTTTAATGAAAAAATAATAAGCATAAAATTATAACTTGTCTTATATATTTATAACAACAGAAAATTCTACTTTATAACTGTCCTATAAATATTTATTACGAGGGGGAAATAATATGTTCAAAATCCTAGATAAAAAAGAAATAGCTCCTAATACTTTCTTAATGGAGATAGAAGCACCTAGAATTGCAAAAGCTTGCTTACCAGGACAATTTGTGATAGTGAAAGCGGATGAAAAATCCGAAAGAATACCTCTTTCTATTTGTGATTATGATAGAAAAAAGGGAACTGTAACTATAGCAGTTGAAGCTCTTGGTAAATCAACGCAAAAAATAGCTGCTTATGATGCTGAACAAGGTTTTGATAATTTTGCAGGACCTCTAGGACAACCTTCTAATTTAGTACACATGGATTTAGAAGAACTAAAAAACAAAAATATAATGCTTATAGGTGTAGGACAAGGGGCGGCTTCAATATATTCTCAAATTAAATGGCTTAATGAACATGAAATTAATGCAGATGTAATATTTGGATGTAAGTCAAAGGAATATATATTGCTTCAAGAAGAGATGAAAGCAATATCAAGTAGTTTGTATATATCAACAGAAGATGGAAGTTATGGGTACAAGGGACTTGCTACAGATTTATTAAGAGAATTAGTTGAAAAAGAAGGAAAGAGATTTGATCAGGTAATAGCAGTGGGACCAGTTGCCATGTTGAAATCTATAAGTGAAGTTACAAAGGAATATGGTATTAAAACTATAGTAAGTTTAAAAGCAATAATGATAGATGGAATGGGAATATGCGGAGGCTGTAGAGTTACCGTAGACGGAGAAACTAAACTTACTTGTTTAGACGGTCCTGAATTTGATGGGCACTTAGTTGATTTTGAAGAATTGATAAGAAGACAGGGTATCTATAAAACAGAAGAAGGTCATGTATGTCGTGTAGGATTACATGAGCATAGTTAATATATTAAAGGAGTGATAACTGATGGCTTGTGGATGTGAAAAGGAGCTAGAATCAAAATTTAATGCTGATAAAGTTGATTTGTCCCAAATGGATAAGGTTTTTGAAAGATATTTTAACGAAAACGGCAACCTAATTAGTATATTACAGGATGTACAAGGTGTATATGGATATTTACCCCTTGATGCCTTAAGGTTAATTTCAGATAAGACCGGCAAGAAAAAAGCTCAAATTTATGGAGTTGCTACGTTTTATTCACAATTTAGATTAAATAAACTGGGCAAATATGTAATAATGCAATGTCAAGGAACTGCTTGTCATGTAAATGGTTCAGAGGCAGTTAGCCAAGCTATTTGCGACGAATTAAGCATTAATCCGGGAGAAACAAGCAGTGACGGAATGTTTTCACTTGAAGAGGTGGCATGTCTTGGCTGCTGCAGTCTTGCACCAGTAATTATGATAAATGGGGAAACCTATGCAAACTTAACCCCTGATAAAGCAAGAAAAGTAATTCAGGATATATATGCTAAGGAAAAGGGGGAAGCTGTTTAAATGAAGATTAGAATAGGATATGGCAGCTGTGGTATTGCCGCAGGAGCTAAAAAAGTTAAAGATAGGTTTAATGAGCTAATTAGTGAAAAAAGTTTAGATGCTAATGTTTCAATTACAGGCTGCATAGGTATGTGTTTTTACGAACCAATAGTTGACATTATAGATGACAATGGAGTGTTTACCTATGCAAATGTTACACCAAGTTTAGTTGACGAAATAATTGAAAGTCATGTTATTAATGGTAACCCAATTTCAGAACATATTGTATCTACTGATAAAGAACCATATCCACAGCTAAAGAACCAAGTTAGAATTGTTCTTAAAAATTGCGGAGTAATCAACCCAGAAGAAATAGATGAGTATATTTCAAGAGACGGATATAAGGCATTAAAAAGAGTAGTTACAGAAATGACTCAAGATGAGGTTATCGAGGAAGTAAAGGTATCAGGCTTAAGAGGCAGAGGTGGAGCTGGTTTCCCAACTTGGTTTAAATGGGATGCTGCTAAAAAATCTAAGGGGAATGACAAGTATGTAGTATGTAATGCTGATGAAGGTGACCCAGGTGCATTTATGGATAGAGGTGTTCTAGAAGGTGATCCTCATGCGGTTCTTGAAGGTATGGCAATTGCAGGTTATGCAATGGGGGCTTATAACGGCTTTATATACTGTCGTGCAGAATACCCATTAGCAATCGAAAGACTTAAAATCGCAATTAAGCAGGCGAGAGAAAGAGGATATTTAGGCAAAAACATACTTGGTTCAGGTTTTGATTTTGATATAGATATAAAAACTGGAGCTGGAGCATTTGTCTGTGGTGAAGAGACAGCATTAATTGCATCTTTAGAAGGTGAAAGGGGGATGCCAAGATTAAAACCTCCATTCCCAGCTCAATCAGGATATTTTGCAAAACCAACAAATATAAATAACGTGGAAACTTATGCTAATGTTCCATGGATATTTGCAAATGGTGCAAAAGCATATGCTGCATATGGTACAGAACAGAGTAAGGGTACTAAAGTATTTGCACTTACTGGTAAAATTAAACAAGGTGGACTAGTTGAAGTTCCTATGGGAATGATTTTAAGAGATGTTATATATGGAATAGGCGGAGGAATAAAAGGAGACAAGGAATTCAAGGCAGTTCAAATGGGAGGTCCTTCTGGTGGATGTATACCACGCTCCCTGCTTGACACTCCTGTAACATACGAGGCAATTAACAAAACTGGTGCTATTATGGGTTCCGGTGGTATGGTTGTAATGGATGAAAATACATGTATGGTAGATATGGCAAGATTCTTCCTTGATTTTACTTGTAAAGAGTCCTGTGGGAAATGTACTTATTGCAGAATAGGTACAAAGAGAATGCTTGAGATGATTGATAAAATATGTTCAGGAGAAGGAAATTCTGAGGATGTTGATACCCTTCAGCAATTATGTTTAAGTATCAAGGATGGATCACTTTGTGGGCTTGGACAAACAGCACCAAATCCTGTTCTTACAACAATAAGATATTTTAAAGATGAATATTTGGCACATATAGAAGATAAAAAATGTCCAGCTAAGCAATGTAAGAGTCTTTTAACATATACAATTTCAGCTGATGACTGCAAGGGATGTACTTCATGTGCAAAGAAATGTCCTGCACAAGCTATTAATGGTGAGGTTAAAAAGCCTCATGAAATAGATCAGGAAAAATGCTTAAAGTGCGGTAATTGTATAACAGTATGTAGATTTAATGCTATTGCTGTAGAGTAGAAAGGGAAGTGAGAAAATGGGGATCATAAGAGTAAATATAAACAACAGAGAATTAACAGCTCAAGAAGGAACAACTATATTAAAAATAGCTCTTGACAACGGAATAGATATTCCAAATCTTTGTTATGACAGCAGATTGAAACCTTATGGAGCATGTGGCGTATGCGTTGTTGAAGTAGAGGGAATTCCAAAACTTCAGAGGGCATGTTCAACACCAGCAGTGGATGGTATGGTAATAAAAACTAATACAGCAAGAACCATATCAGCTAGAAAGGTAGCCTTTGAACTTTTGGCCTCAGATCATAGAGGAGACTGTAGGCCACCATGTGTAAATGCATGCCCTGCTCATACAGATTGTCAAGGATATGTTGGATTAATTGCTAATAGACAATATGAAGAAGCAATTAAGCTTGTGAAAGAAGTCATTGCTTTACCTGCAAGTATAGGAAGAGTATGTCCACATCCATGTGAAACAGCTTGTAGACGTCAAAATGCTGATGATCCAATTGCGATTGCTGAACTTAAAAGATTTCTTGGTGATATAGATGTAAATAACGGAACATTCGTGCCAGAGGTTAAGGAAAGTAATGGAAAAACTATTGCGGTTGTGGGAGCAGGTCCAGCAGGTATATCTTGTGCATACTTCCTTGCAATGGAAGGTCATAAGGTTGTAATTTATGAGGCTATGCCAAAGCCAGGTGGAATGCTAAGATATGGGATACCACAATATCGTCTTCCAAAAGAGATATTAGATGCTGAAATAAATACATTAAAGAAAATGGGCGTGGAAATTAATTGTAATGTTAAGCTTGGTGAAGATGTTAGCGTATCATATCTTAAAAAGACTTATGATGCTGTATTCGTAGCTATAGGTGCTTGGGCAAGCTCCAGCATTGGATGTAAAGGTCAAGACATGGAAGGCGTTCTTGGTGGTATAGATTTCTTAAGAATGGCTACTCAATCTGAGCCTATATACATGGGAAGTAAGGTTATAGTTATAGGTGGCGGAAACACAGCTATGGATGTAGCTAGAACAGCTGTAAGATTAGGAGCAGAAAATGTTAAGCTTCTGTATAGAAGAACAAGAGATGAAATGCCTGCAGAAAAGATTGAAATTGAAGAGGCTGAAGAAGAGGGCGTAGAATTTAATTTTCTTGTAGCGCCTGTGGAAGTTACAGGAGATGGAACAAGAGCAAAGAAAATAAGATGTCAGAAAATGAAGCTTGGAGAGCCTGATGCATCAGGAAGAAGACGTCCTGAACCTATTGAAGGGGAAGAAGTTACCTATGATGCAGATCTTATTGTATCTGCAATTGGTCAAAAGGTAAATGCAGATTGTGTTAAAGAGCTTACACAAACTAAAAAAGGAACTATTGCAGTTAATGAAAATACCTTTGAAACAAATATGGAAGGCGTCTTTGCTGGAGGCGAAGCATCAACTGGTCCTAAAATAGCTGTTGAAGCAATAGCTCAAGGAAAAAATGCAGCTAAGGTAATCCATAGTTATTTAAATGGATTCATAATACCAGTGGGGAATCCAAACTACATAGTTCAGGATGACTTATGTCAAAAGGATTTTGAACATGTAGAAAAACAAAGCAGAGAACCTCAAGTAGTAGTTGCTCCAGAAAAAAGAAAACTTAGCTTTAGCCCAATTTCCGAAACCTTCACAGAGGAAGCGGCTCTTAGAGAAGCTTCTAGATGCCTAGAGTGCGGATGCCACGATTACTTTGAATGTAAGCTTGTTAATTATATAGGAAAATATGACATAGATACTAAGAAAATATCAGGAGAAAAGCATAAGAGAAAAGAAGAGCAAAATCATCCTTTCATAGTAAGAAACTCTGATAAGTGTATCCTATGTGGACAATGTATTAGAGCTTGTGAAGAATTTATTGGAGTAACTGCTATTGGATTAGAAAAGAGAGGCTTTGACTCTAAGGTAATTCCTGAATTTAATCTACCTCTTCAAGAAAGCTCATGTATATCCTGCGGTCAGTGTGTAGATGTATGTCCAACAGGAGCTTGTATTGAAAAGGAAGCTGTTAATAAGCAAGTGCCTGTAAACCTAGATAATACAAATTCAGTATGTAATTATTGCGGAGTAGGATGTAACTTAGTACTTCAAACAAAGGGAAATCTTGTTTTTAAGTCTCTTCCAAATAGAAACAAAGAAGAAGGTCTGCTATGCGCTAGAGGTAGATTTGGAATAAACTTTATTAATGATGAAAAGAGGATAAAGACTGCTGTTGTAAGAAGAAAAGATAATAGCATTGAGGTTGATTTAAAAGAAGCTTTAACTCTTACTGCAAAAAATCTTCAACTGATTAAAGGACAATACGGAAGTGATAGTGTTGCAATTTTAGCATCACCAAGGTTTACCAATGAAGAGGCCTTTATTATGAAAAGGGTTGCAGATAAGCTAGATACATCTTTTATAGGATCAATGGCTTACAATGAGACTTCAGGATTGGAAGCGGTTCTAGGGTATAATGCTTCATCAAATAGTTATGAAGAGTTAAATAGTACAGATTTAATAGTTTCTATGGGAAATGTAGATGAAAATCATCCTGTTATGGCAGTAAAGATGAAGTATGCAGCACAGAAAAAAGCTAAGTTAGTATCCATAAGTAATACTAAAACAAAAATGGAAGAGTATGCTGATCTTTCATTAAAAACTGATAATAATATAGAATTCTTGAAATCCTTTATTAAAGCATTATTTAAAGGTGGATATGTGAAAGAAGGAGAAGTAGAGAATAAGGCAGAGAATCTTCAAAAGTTATGGAACTTTGTAGCGGATTCAGTGGATAATGATGATGCCAATAGACTTGCAAAAGCTTATGGAGAAGCTAAAAAGGCAATAATAGTTGTCGATGATAATATGGTTACTGAAGACAGCTATAAACTGCTTGCTGATGCTGCGGTGATAACAGACAAGATAGGAAAACCACATAGCGGAATTATTACTGTACGTTCTAATAGTAATGCTCAAGGATTTATAGATATTGGTGTAAAGATGGCTGGTAAGCAAATATTTGACCAAATTAAAGAAGGAAAGATTAAAGGAGCAGTTATCATTGGTGAGGATCCTGTAGGGGCTGACAAGGATACAGCTGAAATCTTAAAGAAACTTGAATTTATAGCAACCTTTGATATGTTTATGACAGATACAGCCCTAATGTCAAATGTGGTTGTTCCAATAGGTAGTTTTGCTGAAACTGAGGGTACAATCACTAGATCTGATAGAAAAATACAGAAAATTACTCCAGCAATAGTTGGAAAGACAGCACTGGATAATTTATTAGAGTTAGCTCAGTACCTTGGAGTGAAGGTTGGAAGTCTAAAAGGTGCAACAGAAATGCTTTCATCTAATATAGCAGAATATAGCGGGTTATATTTAGCTAAAGGACAGGACTTAGATATTTATGCTCCAAACAGTATAACCAATACTTATGGTATCCAAGTTCTATATACAGATGGATTTAATAAGAAAGGTAAAAAAGCTGTTTTGAGTTTACCAGAAGGCGATAAAATGTTTATTGAGAAAAAGGTTTATGATTCTGTTCAAATGAAGTTTAATGATTATCTAAAGGAAAATGGATTAAAGTAACGGGGTAAAGGATTAACTTAGAGTATACCTTTAAGGAAAGTATTAGTTGTATATTTTCATGATATTAAAAACACTATCGATGTTACAGTCGATGGTGTTTTTAATATGTATAGTAAATTACTTCATAAACAAAAAACTGTTGACATAATATAAATGCTCATGATATTATATAAAAGTTGTCAGAAACGACAAGAAATAAAAAATATCTACAAAGTTCTTGACAAGCTAAAAAGAACATGATAAGATATTTAAGCAGTCGAGATGAGACAAGCTGATCCTTGAAAATTAAACAGAGGTAATAATAAACCAGCAATTCTTTAATGAATCTTCTCAATGAATTGAGAAGTAAGCGATTATGAC
>NZ_JARUJP010000029.1:0-39568 GCF_033659955.1 Clostridium tanneri | reverse complement strand
CTATTAATACAGCATACAATTTAAGAAATTTAGCTGACGTTATACTTAGTGCTGGAGCGACAATTCAACATATCGAACACATAGTAAAACCCGAAGTGCCTCTAGTAACTATACATCTCACATCTTTTGATATAGTAAAAGCTTTTTGCCGTGCAAGAGACTTTTCAAACGAAATAGCATTTATTAGTGGTAAAAACCTTAAATTTGAGACCACAGAAATGGCATATATGTTAAATATAAAAGTACATGAGCATAAATTCGAATTGAATTACGAAATAGAAAAAATAATAATAAATATTAAAAATAAAGGTTTAAAGGTAGTGGTTGGAGGGCTGGTTGCAGTACAGCTTGCGCAAGAGCATGGTTTAATTGGAATACAAGTTAAATGGGGAGAAGAAGCAATACAAAAAGCAATATATGAATCCATACACATAGCTGAAGTTCGCAAAACTGAGAGAATGCGTTCAGCAAGGCTTAAAGTAGTTTTCGATACTATTAATCAAGGAATTATTGTTACTGATGAACAGAGCAGAATTATTACGTATAATCCAGCTGCCGAAAATATATTCAAGCTTCCATCAAGGGATATATTAGGGAAGAAAGTAGAAAGTGTTATACCAAATACTAGAATTCACTGTGTTTTAGAAAGTGGACAAAGTGAAATTGGAGTACTCCAAGATATAAACAATGGAATTATAGCGACAAATCGTATACCAATCGAGTTAGACGGTAGTAGGATTGGAGTAGTATCAACTTTCGAAGATATTACTAAGATTCAGCAACTAGAGCAAAAGGCTAGAGAAAAAAAATATAAAAAGGGTTTTATTGCAAAGCATAATTTTGAAGATATATTAACTATTAATAAGCAAATGACCGAGTTAAAAAATCTAGCTTTGTTATACTCTAAAACAGATGCTGCTGTTTTAATACAAGGAGAGTCGGGCACAGGTAAGGAATTGTTTGCACAAAGCATTCATAATGCAAGCAAGCGATGCAGTGGACCTTTTGTCGCAGTGAATTGTGCTGCTATTCCTGAAAATTTGTTAGAAAGTGAGCTTTTTGGTTATGAGGGTGGGGCATTCACAGGTGCAAGAAAAGAAGGAAAGCAGGGACTTTTTGAATTGGCTCATAACGGTAGTATTTTTCTTGATGAAATAGGTGAGATATCTAAAAGCCTACAAGCTAGACTACTGAGAGTAATTCAAGAGAAAGAGATCATGAGGATTGGTGGAGATAAGATTATGCCTGTAGACATAAGAATTATTAGTGCCACGAATAAAAACCTAGAAAAACAAATTGAGAATGGAGATTTTAGACAAGACTTATACTACCGTTTAAATGTGTTTAATATTAAGATACCATCACTAAGAGAAAGAAAAGAAGATATAGGTATAATATCTACTAAATTGTTAAAGGAATTTACAAGTGACTTCATAAATCACAGTGAGATAATAAGCGAAATTAATCCTTTGTTAATTTCATACGACTGGCCAGGAAATATTAGAGAGTTAAATAATATTATGGAACGACTTTCCTTAATGATTTTACAATTTAATTCAAATAATTATAGGGATATGCTTAAAAAAGCTATAAGCGTACCTGATGAAGAAGATGGTGATAACATTGCTTTAAGGGTAAGTATAAAAAACGGATTAAAAGATGCAATGAAAGAGGTGGAAAAAAGTATTATAGACACCATGCTTGTTAAATGTAATTATGATAAAAATAAAGTTGCTGACATTCTTAAAGTAGGTCGTACTACATTATGGAGAAAGTTATGGCAAGAAACACTATAATGATGTTTCAAGATAAAAAATGTTTGTTTCTATAATAGAACAAAGCAAAGTCTGATGTTTTAATTATTATATAGGTTTGTATATAAGTATTGTTTCAATAATGAAATATATATATTTTTTTAAACGTGTAAAACTGTAATAAATGGTTTGGCGCGTTTTTTGCTATATAAAATTATATGGAGTTCCTTATGCCTAATTTTTACGGTCAAGGACGGTGTAATATATAAAGAAATAATTTATGAATATGGGGTGATATAATGCTTAAGAATTTTCAACATGTGATACAAAAGGTAAAAAATCAAAAAACAAAAAAATTAGCAGTAGCTATTGCACAGGATAGACATGTTCTGGAAGCAATAAAGGATGCAGACATGAAAGGAATAGCACAAGCTATACTGGTGGGGGACAAGTTTAAAATTGCTACTATAGCAGCAGAGTTAGATATGGACTTAACTAGATTTGAAATTGTGGATGAAGCTAATAACAAAAAGGCTGCCTTAAAAGCAGTAGAATTAGTATCATCCGGTAAGGCTGACATGGTAATGAAAGGACTTATTGATACTGCAAGTTTTTTAAGAGCAGTATTAGATAAAGAAGTTGGTTTAAGAACTGGAAAATTAATGTCTCACGTAGGTGTATTTGAAATAAGTAACTTTGATAGATTGATATTCTTAACTGATGCGGCATTTAATATGTATCCTGAATTTAAAGATAAGATTGATATTGTTAATAATGCTGCAGTAGTTGCAAAAGCTGTTGGAGTAGAAAAACCTAAGGTTGCGGCTGTATGTGCTGTAGAAGTTGTTAATCCTAATATGCCAGCTACTATTGATGCATCAGCACTTTCCAAAATGAGCGATAGAGGGCAGATAAAAGGGTGTATAGTTGATGGTCCATTAGCCTTAGATAATGCGTTATCAGAAGAGTCAGCTATTCATAAAGGTGTAACAGGTCCTGTAGCAGGTAAAGCAGATATAATTTTAGTACCTAATATAGAGGCAGGAAACATAATGTATAAGACATTAACCTATGCAGCAAATTGCAAAAATGGTGGACTTCTTGTTGGAACATCTGCACCAGTTGTTTTAACTTCAAGAGCTGATAGTCACGAATCAAAGATGTATTCGATAGCTTTAGCTGCTTTAGTCGCTGATGAGATAAATCAAAATAGATAGTATTGCAGATAAAATATTTAAGTTTTGAGGGAGGAAATATTATGAGATATAAATTATTAGTAGTTAACCCAGGTTCTACATCAACTAAGATAGGTATTTATGAAGAAGAGAAACAAATTTTTGAAGAAACTTTAAGACATTCCTCAGAAGAGATAGAAAAGTATGATAGCATATATGATCAATATGAATTTAGAAAAAACATTATATTGAAGGCTTTGAAGAATAAAAATTTTGATATGAATTCATTAAATGCAGTAGTTGGAAGAGGCGGACTACTAAAGCCAATGGTAAGTGGAACGTATGCTGTAAATGAAATAATGATTGAAGATTTAAAAGTAGGAGTACAAGGACAACATGCATCAAATCTTGGCGGAATAATAGCACATGAAATAGCAGAGATTTTAAACATCCCAGCATTTATAGTAGATCCAGTTGTTGTAGATGAACTGGAGGAAGTTGCAAGAATATCAGGTATACCAGAAATAAAAAGAAGCTGTATATTTCATGCATTAAATCAAAAGGCAGTTTCAAAAAGATATGCTAGAGAGAATAATAAAACTTACGATGAATTAAATTTAATAATTGCACATATGGGGGGAGGAGTATCCATTGGAGCTCATAAAGATGGAAAAGTCATAGATGTAAATAACGCTCTAGATGGAGAAGGGCCATTCTCACCAGAAAGATCAGGAGGAGTACCAGTGGCAGATATAATTGAACTTTGCTACAGCGGAAAATATACTATTGATGAAATGAAGAAAAAGATGATAGGAAAAGGTGGGGCAGTTGCTTATTTGGGTACCAATGACTTTAGAGAAGTAGAAAAAAAAGCATTTGGAGGTGATTTAGAAGCAAAATTAATACTTGATGCTTTCATATACCAAGTTGCTAAAGAAATAGGACAATGTGGTGCAGTTCTTTATGGCAAGGTTGACGCTATAATCCTTACGGGAGGAATTGCGTACAGCAAGCATGTGACAGAAACAATAAAGCAAATGGTATCTTTTATTGGACAAGTAGTAATATATCCTGGAGAGGATGAATTATTAGCTTTAGCTGAAGGAGGATTGAGGGTATTAAGAGGGGAGGAAGAAGCTAAAAAGTATAAATAACAACGAGATATCATAATGCATATGGAGGATATGTTAGCATGAAAATAGTTGATTTGAATACTTGGAATAGAGGCGATTGCTAAAAACTTTTGTTGAAAAATCTAAGAGGAAGCCAGAAGAACAAAAAGACTATTTTACGGCTAAAGATGATTCTATCCCACGACTATCATGGGATAAATATTATAACGAAGGTAATAAATTATTATTACCATTTTCTATCCAGGCCCATTATTCTTTTGTAGATGGTATTCGTATGGGACAATATGTAGAATATTTACAAAGATATTTAAGTTCTTTTGAATAAAATGATAAGAAAGTTTTAAAGACATCATTAATAAACTATATTAATGATGTCTTTTATTTTTGTCAGCAATTTCTAGGGGGACCACAATAATAAATGAGAGCTAAAAGGGGGAAATATAACAACGAGGAGGCCATAATCATATACGTTAGTAAATCTGAAGAGAAAGATGAAGAAACCTTAGAAAAAATAAAAAACTATAGAGAACAATGCCAAAATGTTTGTGTATTCGTAGGTGGTAGTAAAATACTAGAAGATATTTTAGAAAAAATATTACAAGATGTTAAACATGATTAGATGAATCAGTTTAAAGTTGAATAAGTATTTAGCTCAAATAATGTATTGATAGTAGGTGATCCTATTGTGAATGTTGTTGGATATGTAAGGTTATCAAGAGATGAAGATAAGGAAAATTACGCATCTATTATTACACAACAAGACATAATCAATGAGTTTGCTAAAAGTAGAAGCTGGTGGGTAGAGAGAATATATATAGATGACAACTGTAGTGGATATACGTTTGATAGACCAGCCTTTATGAAAATGAAAAAGGATTTAATAAATGGAAAAATTGACGTCATTATAGCTAAGGATTTATCTAGATTAGGCAGGCATAATGCTAGAACTCAGCTATTCATTGAGGAAGTACGAGAGTTAGGAAAAAGAATAATTCTACCTGAGGAAGGTAGAGGATATGATTCGGATGATGAGGATGACATTCTAGGTATAAAAACATGGTACAACGAAATGTATGTTAAAGATATTTCGAGAAAAATAAGATCCAATATGAACTCTAAGCAGAAAAAAGGTGAGCTAATTATGGGAAACTTCTATGGATATCAAAAAACTAAAGTTAATGACAAATTTATTTTAACTGTAGATGAAGAGATTAAGCCAGTTATAAAGCTAATATTTAAGCTATATATTGATGGGTTAGGCTATAAAAAAATATGCAATATACTAGATGAAAAAGGATATCCAACTCCTTCAGAATACATTAAGAGAAAGCATGAGGAGAAAGGAAAAGTGTTCAAAAATAGTACTACAGATAGGTGGCAGACACATATGATACAAAGGATAATCCAAAATGATATTTATATTGGGACTTTGCGAACAAAAAAAAGACACAGCAAATTAATAAAAGGAAAGCCAGATAAAGTTCCTATTGAAGAACAGTACGTTTTTCAAGATAACCATGAAGCTATAATTTCAAAGAAAGATTTTGAATTAGCTCAGAGTATAAATTTAAAAAGAAAAAATACCCACTATAGAGGTAAGGCAAAATATATTTATTTATTTTCTGGATTTATTACTTGTGGTAATTGTGGCTTCGCAGTAGTTGGTAAAAATCTAAAGAAACTTCCTAAAATTCAATATGGCTATGAGTGTACTACATACAATAAATATGGATTAAAGCAGTGTAAAAGTCATGCTATAACTGAGGATAAACTTTTATTCTTTTTTAAAGAATTTTTAAAAGATGTCACAGATCAATATAGGGATTATATTAATAGCATTGACATAAAGGAAAAAAAGAATGATATCAATAAAGCTCTAGTAAGATTGCAAAATGAATTTAACATTGCTAATGAAGAGCTAAAGATATTACTAAATCAAAAGATTAAAGATATCATTAAGGAAAGTAACAATGAATATAAAAAAATTATTGAACATAGCTATGTTCAATTAGAAAATGAAAAAAAGAAGAGAATTAATGAGTTATCGGAAAAAATTAGTGAGCTGCAAAGGCTTAATATTAATAATATAGAAAACAACATGGAAAGTAACATGCAAATTTTTAGTAATATAATTAATAGTGACAAACCAAGTAGAAAGCTATTAGAACTAATATTAGAGAAAATAATAATACATGATGATAAATCACTTGAATTTAAGTTGTTGGCTGATATTGATAAGCTGACCTATACAAACATATAATTAAGGTATCATTGAAGTAGCACACTCACCTGATAGTGCTACAGTAGCATTCTTTCTTATTTCCTTACAGAAAAGGAATAAAGAAGAATCAATATCAGCCATACCTGGCAAATCACTGGCCTTTACAGAATCAACTAGGGCTTTAGCCAAATCCTCACTGCTGTTCACAATGTTATGATGATTACTTCCAATATACTCAGACATTTTTAATGCCCAAAACTTATCAGAGGTAGGTTCAAAGGAATTAGATTTGAAGTACAAGTCATTATCTTCATAGTCGATAGCATAGGTATCTAGTATCCTTCCTTCATTTTTAAACTCCTTAGCTGCAACAGCAGAAATAACACTAGAATCTAAACCACCAGAGAGGAATGTGCAAACAGGAACATCTGCTACAAGCTGTCTTTTTACAGCATCTATAAGTAGACTTTTTACATGTTCTGTTGTGGCTTCTATATCTTCGTTATGGGCTTCAGCTTTAATCTTCCAGTATTCTTGTAGTTTTAGGTCATCACTGCTGTAGATTAGGTAATGAGCGGGCGGAAGTTCCTTAACACCTTTAAAGATTCCGCTGCCTAAAGCCCTAGCTGGACCTAGTGCAAAAATCTCAGTCAGTCCATCTCGATCAACAACAGGTCTTACAAAAGGATGTGCAAGTATAGTTTTTAGTTCAGAACCAAAGATAAGGGAATTGCCCTTTATAGTATAAAATAAAGGCTTGACTCCTAGTGGATCCCTTGCCATAAATACTTTCTTATCACTTTCGCTCCATACAGCAAAGGCATATATTCCATTTATATATTTTACACAGTCTATACCCCAGTGGATATATGAAGTTAACAGAACCTCTGTATCTGAATAAGATTGGAACGTATATCCCTTTGCTAAAAGTATTTTTCTTAAATCTTCTGTATTATATAATTCGCCATTGTATACAATAACGTATTTATCCTTTCCTATTGTTTTAGTCATTGGCTGAGCACCACCAGTAGGGTCTACAACTACCAATCTTCTATGACCAAATAGTACATTTTTAGAAACATAATAGTTTTCATCGTCTGGTCCTCGTTTATTTAAAGTCTTTGTCATTTTTTCAATAATAGTAGGTGATTTAGAAATATCTGCTTTAAAGTTAACCCAACCTGTAATTCCACACATAGAAGTCGCCTCCAATTTATTTTTGTAGATTAATATTTTAACTTTAGTTTATGAAGAAGGGTGAATATGTGTTACTAAAATTTTTATAAAAAGTAAGGTGAAATCTACTATAAATTGATTTTGTGGACTTATAATGATTTAGGTTTCTTATACTAAAAGAAACTTTAAATTTCTTATAGCACAAAATAGTAAACAGTTAATATACTGATGGTGAACAAGCCGTATAGTAAAATACTTTATCAATAAATTAAATAGAAATAAAATACACAACTGATAAGGGGCTGAAAGCATTGTTTCATAATGTAAATATTATTAATACTGGTATCTATCATCCAAGTTGTGCCATTCATAATAGCTTCTTTATAGAGCATTTTAATAAAATGAATATAAAGGTAGACAAACTCATGAATACCCTCGGAAGAGAAGTAAGGTATTTAGCTAAGGAAGGTACTGAAAGTTCTATTACCATGGCAACAGAGGCAGCTAAGGAAGTATTGAGGAAGAGCTGTTTGGATGCTAAGAATATAGATATGTTAGTTTTCGTATCAGATACTCCTGAATATACCTATCCAAGTAATGCTTTAATAATTCAAAATCAGCTAGGAGCTAAAAATGCACATGTGGTGTTTGATATGAATAGCAATTGCATAGGTATGCTTTCTGCATTAGATAATGTAAGCAGATATCTACAAGCAAATCCGTCTATTAAATATGCTTTAATAACAAGTGGGGTAATGGTAAGTAATATAGTAAGAAAAGATGATCCTATAACCTATCCAAACTTTTCAGACGGTGGAGCAGCTATTATTTTAAAAAATGAGAAGTCTGAAGATAGAATAGGTTTTATTGATGCAAATTATTATACCGATTCATCCTTATATTATACAGTTAACTATCCAGCTGTAGGTTTTTCTCATATTTTTGATAACAAAATTTCTGATGAGGATAAAAAATTAAAGTTTCTATCTCATGATGTAAGCTATTTTTCAGATATCTGGAAGGATACTATTAAGTCATTATTAGATAGAAATAAGTTAGATATAAATGAAATAGATCATTATATTTTTTCTCAATTTAACAAATCTGAGATTGAAGAGACCTTAGTAAAGTTAAAGGTAAATTTGGACAAGTATACCTTTGTAGGATACAAATATGGATATACTGGAGCAACAAGTCCAATTTTTGCATTAGATGAAGCATTAAAAACAAATGTAGTAAAAAGAGGTATGAAGGTAATATTTTGTTCTGTTGGTATAGGCTTTACTATGTGTGCTGTTTTATATCAATTCTAGCTATTATATCTATAAGGCAGGTGTAACTATGTTTAGGTTTAAAAAAGATTTAATAAACAAAAAGTTTATTATTACTGTATGGGGATTTTATAATGAAAAAGTTGCAAAAGACTTTATGACGGCATATAATAAAGAGATTTTACTAATTAAACCTAAGGAGTATATTTTAATTGTAGATCCTACAGACTTAGTAACTAGCAGGCAAGAGATGCTTCCAATACTTCAGGGATGCTTTAAGTTTTATATGAAGGATGGTTTTAAGAAGATTTATATGATTAGTCCAAAATCAGTTACCTCCGATATGCAGCTTAAAAAGATAGCAAAACAGACTAATTTTACAGGTAAGTTTATTAAAGATATTTCAGAGGCTATTTAAAGTTAAGGGATAAATGCTTTTTAAATTGCAACTAAGAATAGTTGTATAATTAAGCGACTTACAGTAGAAGAAATCTAATAAGATTGCTGTAGCATTATATATAATTATGCTGCTAAAATAAAAGGCATATGGAATTTATAATTAAAGAATTATAAGTTTCATATGCCCGTTTATTCACTTTATTTTTATAGAGCTATCTCTTAGAAGTTAACGTCCTTACCTGTAAATGTGCATTGGAATACTTTCTTCATTTGCTCAAAATCTACTGGTCTTGGATTTGATCCAGTACATGCATCTGTAAGAGCATTTTTAGAGATAGAGTCTAAGTTTGCATTAAAGTCTTCTTCAGTAATGCCATAGTCTTTTAATGTTAGAGGAATATTCATAGCTTTATTTAAATCTCTAATCATTTCTATTAATGAATCTGTTAACATAGCATTAGTGCTTCCAGGTAATCCTACAGCTCTAGCTATATCAGCAAATCTAGCTTCAGAAGTCTTTCTGTTAAATTGAATTACATATGGAAGGTATATAGCATTAGCACATCCGTGTGGAATATGGAATACAGCACCAGTTTTATGTGCCATACTATGAACTATTCCAAGTAAAGCATTTGAGAATGCCATTCCAGCTAGGCATTGAGCATCATGCATTTCAGCTCTTGCTTCTACATCTCCATTATAAGATCTTACTAAGTAATCTTTTATCATAACTACTGCTTTTATTGCAAGTGGATCAGAGTAACTTGATCTTGCAGTTGCTACATAAGCCTCAATAGCATGAGTTATAGCATCCATTCCTGTATAAGAAACTAATTTAGGTGGCATTGTTTGAGCTAATGCTGGATCTACTATAGCTACGTCAGGAGTTATATTAAAATCAGCTAAAGGATATTTTATTTTAGCTTTATAATCAGTAATTACTGAGAAAGCAGTAACTTCAGTACCAGTTCCACTTGTAGATGATATAGCTACGAATTTAGCTTTTTGTCTTAATTCTGGTAATCCAAAAGGAACTACAGCTTGTTCAAAAGTAAAGTCTGGGTATTCATAGAATATCCACATAGCTTTAGCAGCGTCTATTGGTGAGCCTCCACCCATAGCAACTATCCAATCTGGTTCGAAGTCTCTCATCAATTGAGCGCCTTTCATAACTGTTTCAACAGATGGATCTGGTTCAACACCTTCTAATAACTTAACTTCCATTCCTGCTTCTTTTAAATAACTTTCTACTTTTTCAAGAAAGCCGAATTTTTTCATTGATCCCCCACCAACAACTACTACAGCTTTCTTACCTTTAAGGTTTTTAAGTTCCTCCAAAGCATTTTCACCAAAATAAATATCTCTTGGTAATGTAAATCTTGACATTTCGATATTCCCCCTTATTTATAAATTGTGTTATGTCATTTTAAATTTAATGTCACACACAGCTATATTATATAGCAGTTTTTGGAATTAATGAATATATATTGAAAAAGTTTACAAATTGTTAAAATATTCTCATTATTCTGACTGGTCAGTGCAAAAATAGTAAATATTTGGATGATATAATTTAAAGAAACATTGGTATTCTAAATTGTATGTAAATTCGAACTTGGTAAAAAAGTAACAAAATTTATATTGAATTACAGAGTAATTTGGAATATTATAGAATTATATTAGTAAAAGGGGGAGAAATCTAATGAAAAAGATTTTATTAACTGCTTTAAGTGCATTGCTTTTATTTTCTACTGCAGCATGCTCTAAACAAGCAGCAACAACAACGGACACAGAAAAAAAAGAGGACAAGTCCATTATTTTAGCTACTACTACTAGTACGCAGGATTCAGGTTTGTTGGATTATTTACTGCCTATATTTGAAAAAGAGAAGGGGATAAAAGTTAAGGTTGTTGCCAAGGGTACAGGTGAAGCTATGAAGCTTGGAGAAAAAGGAGATGCAGATTGCTTACTTGTTCATGCAAAGGCAAAGGAAGAACAATTCATAAAGGATGGCTTTGGTGTAAAAAGATATGATGTTATGTATAACGATTTTATAATAGTAGGACCTAAGGATGATCCAGCGAAGATCAAAGACAATGCTTCAGCAGATGCTGTTAAAGCATTAAAGCTTATAAGTGAAAGTGGAGCAAAGTTTATATCCAGAGGAGATGAATCAGGTACTCATACAAAAGAAAAAGATTTATGGAAGGCTGCCGGAATAACTCCAAAGGGAGACTTCTATGTTTCTGCTGGTAAAGGCATGGGTGCTGTGCTTCAAATGGCCAAGGAAATGAATGCATATACTCTTACAGATAGAGCTACATATCTATCTATGAAGGATAAGTTAGATTTGGTAATAGTAACTGAAAAAAATGATAAGCTTTACAATCAGTATGGAGTTATAAAGTTAAATCCAGAAAAGCATAAAATAAAGGAAAAAGAGGCTGATGAGTTCATTAACTGGATTATTTCAGATAGTACTCAAAAGATTATAGCAGAGTTTGGTAAAGATAAATATGGTCAGTCATTATTTATACCTAATGCAAAAAAATAATATTTTAAAATAAAAATTGGGAATGGACAATAGTTCATTCCCAATTGTCAAAAATAGGTGGTGCTAGTATGGAACTATTTAAAGTTATGTCTGTTGAGCAAGTGAAGGAAATTTTAGAAAAAAGTTTTAATTACAGTCTTGGTATGGAAGAAGTAAGTTTAGAAGAAGCATATGGAAGAATAGTAGGGGAAAGTATTATTTCAAAAACAGATGTCCCTAACTTTAGAAGGTCTACTGTAGACGGATATGCAGTAAATTCCAAGGCAGTTGCTGGAGCTAGTGAATCTATGCCCTCTATACTTACTTTAAAAGGGGAAGTTTTAATGGGACAAGAACCTAAGGTTCAGCTTGATTCACAAGAGCAATGCATCTATGTGCCAACGGGAGGAATGATACCAGAGGGTTCTGATTCAGTAGTTATGATTGAATACACCGAGAAGCTTGATGAAGATACTATACTTATAAATAAACCTTCTGCAAACGGAGAAAAGGTGGTGCAAGTTGGAGAAGATATAGCTGCTGGGGAAGTTGTAATTAACAAAGGATCAAGATTAAGAGCCTATGAACTAGGGGTATTATCAAGTTTAGGTTTTAGTAAAGTCTCTGTTTTTAAAAAGCCTAAGATTGGAGTTATTTCTACTGGTGATGAAATCGTAGGAGTAGAAGAAATTCCAAAGAAAGGACAAGTTAGGGATATAAATACCTATATTTTATATTCATCTATACTTAGAGATGGCTGTAAGCCTATAAACTATGGTGTAGTTAGAGATAATTATCATCAATTACAAAATACTATGACAGCAGCAATAGAAGAGTGCGACATAGTATTAGTATCTGGGGGAAGCTCTGTAGGGACTAAGGATCAAACAATGAAAGTTATACAGTCCTTTAAGGATGCTGAAATTTTCGTTCATGGCATTTCTATAAAACCAGGAAAGCCTACCATTCTAGGTAAGGTAAATGGGAAAGCTGTCTTTGGCCTTCCAGGTCATCCTTTATCCTGTTCTATAGTTTATGAGATCATCGTTAAAGCTCTTATAGATAAAATTATTAATAGTGATGAGAAACAATATCCTGTTAACTGTACCTTTGGAGTAAACTACCATAAATCCAAGGGCAGAGAAGAATATCTTCCAGTTATTATAAAGGAAGAAGAGGGTGGTCTTTTAGCAGAACCAATCTTTTCAAAGTCAGGGCTTATAACAGGTTTTTCTAAAGCCTATGGATATATAAAGATAGAGAAAAATTTAGAAGGCTTAAGAGAAGGAGAGAAGGTCGCAGTTTATAAATTCTTTTAAAAATTTCAATTGAAGAACTTATAAAAAATTTAATTATTATATTTATATTATATTGAACTCTAGGGGGAATGGACATGGGGCAAAATATTTATCTTTCAAATTATGAGCTTAAGGATGCAATAAGTACTTATTTTGAAAAATTAAATATAAAAAAGGAATTTGAAGAACTAAATACAGAAGACTGTAATGGAAGGGTTACTTGTGAACCGATATATTCCTTAATATCTTCGCCTTTTTACAATTGTTCTGCTATGGATGGTATAGCACTAAAAGCAGAAAGTACTATAGGTGCTTCTGAAAAGCATCACATTGAACTTAAAGAGGATAAAGACTATATTGTGGTGGATACAGGAGATCCTATACCTAAAGAATATGATTGTGTAGTCATGGTAGAAGACTTGATTAGAACCGGTGATAAAAGTGTTAAGATATATAAAAGTGCAGTTTCATGGCAAAATATAAGGCCTTTAGGAGAGGATATAGTACAAAATAGCTTGATAATTCCATCCAATCATAAGATTCGTCCTGTAGATATAGGGGCAATGCTTGCTGGAGGAGTAAATAAAGTTAAAGTATACAAAAAGCCGGTGGTAGGAATTATTCCAACAGGGACGGAACTGGTAGATCCAGGAAGTGAATTAAAGATTGGAGATATAATAGATTTTAACTCAAGAGTGTTTGCTGCACAGGTTGAGGACTTTGGAGGAAAGGCTAAAAGGTATCCGATAGTTAAAGACGATTATAATTTGATAAAAAATACTGTATTAACAGCAGTAGAAGAATGTGATATAGTACTGATAAACGCAGGTTCATCTGCTGGAAGAGAAGACTTTACTTCTGAGGTTATCAATGAGGTTGGACAAGTGTTTATTCATGGAGTGGCTATAAAGCCGGGAAAGCCAGTAATAATGGGACAAGTACAACAAAAACCTGTAATTGGCATACCAGGATATCCTGTTTCTGCCTACTTTGTTATGGAGAATATAGTAAAAAATCTTGTTGAGAAGTATATTGCCTTAGGACAAAAACCATTAAAAGTGGAAAAGGCAATTTTATCAAGAAGAGTTATGTCATCTTTAAAATACCATGAATTTGTAAGAATGAAATTAGGTTATGTAGGAGATAAGCTTATAGCAACACCTTTAAGTAGAGGTGCAGGGGCTACTATGTCATTAGTAAGAGCTGATGGTATACTAGAGGTTGACCAAAGCATAGAAGGTATTGAAGCGGGAGAGAAAATAGATGTAAAGCTGCTAAAAGATAAGGATGACATAAAGAATACAATAGTGTGCATAGGAAGTCATGACCCAATAATAGATGTACTAGCAGATTTAATTCATGTTAGAGAAAAAGGTTATTTCTTATCTTCAGCTCATGTAGGAAGCATGGGAGGAATAATGTCATTAATAAAGGGAGAGACCCACTTGGCACCTATCCATCTATTAGATATGGAAACAGGGGAATATAATATATCTTATATTAAAAAATACCTGTCTAACAAAAACATTAAACTTATAAAATGTGTAAAGAGAATACAGGGGCTTATGGTGCAAAAAGGTAATCCTCTAGGTATAAGTTCTATGGAGGATATAGTTAAGAAAAAATTGAAATTTGTCAATAGACAAAGGGGTGCAGGTACAAGGTTGCTCTTTGATTACAATCTAAAAAAGTTGAATATCAAAGAAGAGGAAATACAGGGTTATGAGAGAGAAGAATTTACCCACCTTTCAGTAGCTGCAGCTGTAGCTAGTGGAGATGCAGATTGTGGTCTTGGAGTTTATTCAGCAGCTAAATTAATGAATTTAGATTTTATTCCTATTTGTAATGAAGAATATGATTTGGCTATTCCTGAGGAGTATTTGGAGTTAGATATTATAAAAGAACTTCTACAGGTTATTAAAAGTGAAGAGTTCTTAAAGGAAATAGATAAACTTGGAGGGTATGATTATTCTGATATAGGAACTGTAATATAATTGAAGGAGGCTAATAAATGATTGACGGTTATGGAAGAAGTATAGATTATCTTAGAATTTCCCTTACAGATAGATGCAATTTAAGATGTGTATATTGTATGCCTGAGGAGGGAATAGATAAAAAAGCTCACGAGGATATACTTAGATTTGAAGAAATATTAAAAATTGTAAAGGCAGCCTCCATTCTTGGCATAAAAAAGATAAGATACACAGGAGGAGAACCTCTAATACTAAGAAATATAGGTTGGTTAATTAAAGAGACTTCAAAGATACCTGGAATTGAGGACATAGCTATAACTACTAATGGAATACTTTTAGAGGATATAGCGGAAGATTTAAAGGAGGCAGGGCTTACCAGGGTTAACATAAGTTTGGACACCCTAAAAGAAGATAAATATACAGCAATAACTAGAGGTGGAGATATAAACAAGGTGTTAAGAGCTATACAAAAATGTATATCTATAGGCTTAACACCAGTAAAAATTAATACAGTTCTTATAAAAGGAACAAATGATGATGAAATATCAGATTTTATTAATCTTACAAGGGAGCTGCCAGTGGAGGTTAGATTTATTGAACTTATGCCTATAGGTCAGGGAGAGAAGCTTTATGAGGACGGCTTTATGTCTTCTGGAGAGGTTTTAGCTAAGTTTCCTGAACTTATACCTTTAGAAAGCAATAAGGTAAGTACGGCGTCACTTTATAAGCTGAAGGAAGCAAAGGGAAAGGTAGGATTTATAAGTCCACTTAGCTGTAAGTTTTGCAGTCAGTGCAATAGAATAAGGTTAACTTCTGCAGCTACCATTAAACCATGTCTTCACTCAGCTAAGGAATTAAGTTTAAAGAGTTTCTTAGACAACGAAGTTTTATTAACTTCAGTTCTAAAAGAGTCCATATATTCAAAGCCTTCACAACATAACTTAGAATGTGATAAGAAAAGTGGAAGTGAAAGAGCTATGTACCAGATAGGTGGATAATAATAGATAAGCATGAAAACTAAGGTTTATTCTGAACTATATAAAAAAGGAGGTTAGATAATTTTGCTCATAGGTATTCTAACTTCTGACTTAAAAGGAAATATAAAAACTGTTAACAAGTATGCTCCTAAGCTGTTCGGATATGAAGAAGATGAACTGAAAAATATGAATATAGCTGATTTAATTCAGGATCACTTAAATTTAGATAGTATTACTAGGAGCAAAAAAGGTTTTGATAGTAAGGACGTCTTTGTGAACTCTAAGAGGAATAAGCTTCAGTTTAACCTAAGCATCCACCCTATATTTATTGAGGAAGAGGCAATTAGTAAGCTGGTATACGTATTTTTAGAAACTAAAAAGGAAAGAAGACAAGCTCATAAGATAGTTAGTGGAAAGGCTATCTATACTTTCGATAAGGTTATTGGAAAGAATAAAAGACTTATTGAAATTATTAATTACTGTAAAAAGATATCAGACAGTAAATCTACCATACTTATTACCGGTGAAAGCGGCACAGGAAAAGAGATTTTTGCACAATCTATCCATAATCACAGTGATAGAAAGGACGAGGCTTTTGTTGCAGTAAACTGTGGAGCTATACCACAAAATTTAATAGAATCAGAACTTTTTGGGTATGAAGAAGGAGCCTTTACTGGGGCGAAAAAAGGTGGATATGCTGGTAAGTTCGAAATGGCTGATAAAGGGACTTTATTTTTAGATGAAATTGGAGAAATGCCTCTTGATATGCAGACTAAACTTCTAAGAGTTATAGAGGAGGGAGTCATAAATAGGATTGGAACCTCAAAACAAATACCTGTAAATATTAGAATTATAGCCGCCACTAATAAAGATTTAAAAAGTGAGGCTGAAGAAGGTAACTTTAGGAAAGATCTATATTATAGGTTAAATGTATTACCAGTTCATTTACCTCCACTGAGGGAGAGAAAAGATGACATTCCTTTATTAATGGAGTTTTTTATGAAGAAAATATCAAAGCATCTAAATAAGCGAATTATAAAAATAGGAGATAGTCAGATGAAATATTTTCTCCATTATAATTGGCCAGGGAATATCAGAGAACTGGAGAATCTGGTAGAGCTTATGATAAATACTGAATCAGTACCGATAGAACTGCTAAAAAGTAGTAAAGATATTGATTTAGATTTACAAGAGGAGTACCCAGAGCAGTTAAAGCTGGATTATGCTCAGAGAGAGCATATAATAAAGGTTTTATACAAGTTTAATGGAAGTATTACAGCAGCTGCTAAGGCATTGGGAATAGGAAGAAACACCTTATATAGGAAGATTGATAACTATTCTATAGATTGTTCTATTTTGGAACAAAGTTCTAAAATGGAACAGTCATAATTACAAGTTTGTTCTGTTTTGGAACAAACTTCAGGAAATTGTAGTTTAAAAAGGGGTATTATACTACTAGTAAGGTAAAAATTTAAAATTTATTATTAATATTAATAGGTAATTTTCAGTTTATACACTGTTGGTTGCCTATTTTTTCTATATTATTTAATAAAAAATGAAAAAAGTTTTTATTTTCAGAAATTGGCATGCAATTTGCTTATATATAAGAGTAGAGAAATTTATTTCTTAAAATAAGGGGGATTATTTATGAGTGGTTATAATGGAAAGGTTCTAAGAGTTAACTTAAGTGACAAAACCTGTAAAGTTGAAGCCTTAGATATTGATAAGGCAAAAAAGTTTATAGGAGCTAGAGGTTTAGGTGTAAAAACACTAATCGATGAGGTAGATCCAAAGGTAGATCCACTATCAAAAGATAACAAATTCATAATAGCTGCAGGACCGCTTACAGGAGCACCTGTTCCAACAAGTGGAAGATTTATGGTAGTAACAAAAGCGCCACTTACAGGAACTGTAGGTATTGCTAACTCCGGTGGAAAATGGGGAGCAGAAATGAAAATGGCTGGCTACGACATGATAGTTGTAGAGGGCAAATCAGACACACCAGTTTATGTGAACATAGTAGACGATAAAGTAGAGATCAAAGATGCTACTCATGTTTGGGGCAAAGTAGTATCAGAGACAACAGAACTTCTTCAAAAAGATACAGATCCAAAAGCTAAGGTTTTATGTATAGGACCAGCTGGTGAAAAGTTATCACTTATGGCAGCAGTTATGAATGATATAGACAGAGCAGCAGGCCGTGGTGGTGTTGGAGCTGTTATGGGTTCAAAGAACTTAAAGGCTATAGTTGTAAAAGGAAGCGGAAAAGTTAAGTTATTTGATGAAGACTTAGTTAAAAAGGTTGCAGCTGAAAAGCTAGACATATTAAGAAAAGATCCAGTAGCAGGTGGTGGATTACCTACTTACGGAACAGCGGTATTAGTTAATATCATAAATGAAAATGGTGTTCACCCAGTAAGAAACTTCCAAAAGTCCTATACTGAAAAAGCAGATATGATCAGCGGAGAAACTATGACTAAGGATGTTTTAGTTAGAAAGAATCCATGTTATAGATGTCCAATAGCTTGCGGAAGATGGGTAAAACTAGATGACGGAACTGAATGTGGAGGTCCTGAATATGAAACTTTATGGTCCTTCGGTTCAGACTGTGATGTTTATGACTTAAATGCTATAAATAGAGCTAACATGTTATGTAATGAGTATGGACTAGATACAATTTCAGCAGGAGCAACTATAGCAGCAGCTATGGAGCTTTATGAAAAAGGATTCGTTAAGGATGCAGATATAGCAGCAGATGGTGTATCACTTAACTGGGGAGATGCTAATGCAGTAGTTGAATGGACTAAGAAGATGGGACTTAGAGAAGGCTTTGGTGATAAGCTAGCAGATGGATCTTACAGATTATGCGAAGCTTACGGAGCACCTGAGTTCTCAATGACAGTTAAGAAACAAGAACTTCCAGCTTATGACCCAAGAGGAGTTCAAGGACATGGTTTAACTTACGCAGCTAATAACAGAGGTGGCTGTCATATTAAAGGTTATATGATAAACCCTGAAATACTTGGTTATCCAGAAAAACTTGACAGATTCTCACTAGAAGGAAAAGCAGCTTATGCTAAAGTATTCCATGACTTAACAGCAGTTATCGACTCCCTTGGATTATGTGTATTTACAACCTTTGGATTTGGTGCACAGGACTATGTAGATTTATACAATGCAGTAGTTGGAGGAGAACTTCACGATGTTAACTCATTAATGGAAGCTGGAGACAGAATATGGACTCTTGAAAAGATGTTCAATCTTGCAGCCGGTATAGATAGCAAGCAAGATACACTTCCAAAGAGATTGTTAGAAGATGAAATTCCAGAAGGACCATCAAAAGGTCACGTTCACAGATTAGATGTTCTTCTTCCTGAATATTATTCAGTAAGAGGCTGGGATGAAAATGGTGTACCAACTGAAGATACATTGAAAAAATTAGCACTTAAATAATATATAATAAGAAAGAGCTTTTAGAGGCTCTTTCTTTGTAATTAGTAAAAATAAAAACCACAATTTACTAGGAGGTGATTAAATGAAGGTTGAGGTAAGATTGTTTGCTTATTTCAGAGATGGCCGAGAAAAAAAGTCTATTTTAGATTTAGCAGAAGGGACAACTCCTAGGGAAGTTTTAGATGCAATTAAAATAGACTTAGATGAAGTGTCAATATTTTTGCTTAACGGAAGAGATATACTTCTTAATGAAGCAGATGGAAAATTAGACAATCCTTTAAAAGATAATGACGTAATTGCATTATTTCCTCCAGTAGGTGGAGGCTAAAATTGCAGTCTACAGTTATATTATAAAAATAAGATTTTAATAAAAAAGGACCATTAGTTTAAAATGGACCCTATAGGTGAAACACTATAAAAAAAGTGTTTCATCTATAGGGTCTTTTTTTATTTAATAAAAGCCTTTGCTAAAGTTATAAAGATAGAATAATTAGCTAGAGGATATTAAATAATAAGGGTGTTAATTTATATTGTAAAGTTTCTACCTAAATTATGAAAAATTCATTTTATTACTTGAAAATAATTATTGTTTAATATATAATATTAGTAAAGTTAAATGATTAACAAGTGAAAGGGGAAATATAAATGAAGGTAGCGGTTATAGGTTGTACTCATGCTGGAACAGCGGCAATAATAAATACAGCAAAGTTATATCCTGATGCGGAGATAACTGTGTATGAAAGAAATGATAATATATCATTCCTATCCTGTGGTATTGCATTATATGTAGGAGGAATAGTTAAGGATGTTCAGGGGCTATTTTACTCTTCCCCAGAAGAACTAGGGAAATTAGGGGTAACTACTAAAATGAAGCACGATGTGCTAGAAGTTGATACAGATAAAAAGAAACTAAGAGTTAAAAACTTAGATACAAAGGAAGAATTTGAAGATAGCTTTGATAAGTTAATAATCACTACTGGTTCATGGCCAATAGTTCCACCAATAGAAGGAATAAACCTAGAAAACATACTTTTATCTAAAAACTTCTACCATTCAAACTCTATAATCGAAAAAGCTAAGAATGTTAAAAATATCGTAGTTGTTGGAGCAGGTTATATAGGTGTAGAGTTGGTAGAGGCCTTCGAAATGAATGGTAAAAAGGTAACTTTAATAGATGCAGAAGAACGTATCATGAATAAATACTTAGATAAAGAATTTACAGACATAGCTGAAAAGGAATTTTCAGACCATGGTGTAAAGTTAGCTTTAGGTGAAAAGGTTGTTAAGTTTGAAGGAGAAAATGGAAAGGTCTCAAAGGTAGTTACTGATAAAGGTTCCTATGAAGCTGAATTAGTGATACTTTGCATTGGATTTAGACCGAATACAGAATTGTTTAAAGGCCAGCTGGATATGCTGCCTAACGGAGCTATTATTGTAGATGAATATATGCACACAAGCAAAGAAGGGGTATTTGCAGCAGGAGACAGTGCTTCAGTAATATATAATCCAACAGGAAAGCGTCAATACATGCCGCTAGCAACAAATGCAGTTCGTATGGGAACTTTAGTAGCTAGAAATTTAGTTAAAAATACTACTAAATACATTGGTACTCAAGGAACTTCTGGAATTAAAATTTATGAGTATAATATAGCTTCCACAGGTCTTACTGAAGAGTCTGCTAAAAGAGAAGGGTTAGAAGTTAACACTGTCACAATCACAGATAACTATAGACCAGAATTTATGCCTACTTATGATGCTGTAACAGTAAAAGTAGTTTATGAAAAAGAATCCAAGGTGATTTTAGGAGCACAAATTTGTTCGAAGACGGATTTAACTCAATCTATAAATACATTATCTGTATGCATTCAAAATAAAATGACTGTAGATGAATTAGCCTTTGTTGACTTTTTCTTCCAGCCACATTTTAATAAACCATGGAATTTCTTGAATTTAGCAGGATTAAATGCAGAATAATAGTTAGCAGCTGACTCCCTAGTTTTAAAGCTAGGGAGTTAAATTTTTTTCTATTAGTGTATAGTTTTACCTTAAGTGTGGAATATTGAGAATATTAAAGTAATAAAATATTTATGAGGTGATGATAATGTCAGTTAAAAATGCAATGACAGCAGATTTTTTACGTTCTGCCTACGGTGGAGAAAGTATGGCTCATATGAGATATTTAGTTTGGGCAGATGCAGCAGATAGAGAGAAGTTTCCTAATATAGGAAGACTCTTTAGAGCTGTGGCATATGCTGAGTGGGCTCATGCTAAAAATCATTTTACAGTACTTAAAGATCAGGTTGGGGATAGCTCAGTTACAGCTGGTGCTGTATTCGGTCTTACAAATACAGTTGAAAACCTTCAGGGAGCAATAGATGGTGAACTTCATGAAGTAGACCAAATGTATCCAGTATACTTAAATGCAGCTAGATATCAGGAAGAGAAAGATGCAGAAAGATCCTTCCATTTTGCTGTAGAAGCAGAAAAGCAGCATGCAGAACTTTTCAAAAAGGCTCAGGAATCTGCTAAAGCTGGAAATGATATTGGAGATGATAAATTTTATGTATGTCCAGTATGTGGTTATACTGTAGTGGAAGATGATTTACCAGAAAAATGTCCAGTATGTGGAGCTAAAAAAGAGGTATTTAAAGATTTTTAAAAACTATATCAGTATGTAATAGTGCCATTAACTTAGATATTATAAGAATAGTCTAAGTTAATGGCACTAATAGGTTTTTTATTAAATTTTAAACTTGTTAATTACTTGCTCTAATTTATCGGCAATGTTATTAAGTTGTTCCGCTGTACCAGAAATATTGCCTATTGCCCTAGATTGTTCATCCATTGAAGCAGATATTTCTTCTGTAGCTGCTGCAGATTCTTCAGATATTGCAGATACCTCCTGAATTGAGCTGATAACTTCAATTTTATCCCTATCAACTTTCTCAATGTTTTCAACTAAGATATCTATTTGATCTAATGTATTTTGGATAGCGGATTCTATTAGCTTAAAGGCTTTATTTGATTCGCTTACAGCTAAATTAGCTTCCTTTATTGCAGATTCACCATCATCCATATTGTTTTTTGCTGTATTGATTTCAAGTTGAATCTGACTTACTATACTATATATTTCTTTAGTAGAGTTTGAGGTTTGTTCCGAGAGTTTTCTTATTTCTTCTGCAACCACAGCAAAACCTCTTCCAGTTTCACCAGCACGAGCTGCCTCAATTGCAGCATTTAAAGCTAGTAGGTTTGTTTGTTCTGCTATTGCTTGAATAGTATTTACAATTTCCCCTATATATTCGGACTTATTGGATAAACTATCTATATTAGTAGACAGTTTTTCAGTAACTTCATTGTTTATAGTGAATTTTTCTATAAGCTTTTCCATTGAAGTAGTACCTAGATTGTTTGCATTTTTAACTTCATTTGAGAATTCCTTAACCTTATTAGAGCTAGAGACAGAAATTCTTATTTCATCAGCTAAATCCTCTAACTTTTCGGTACCAAGCTGTGATGATCTAGCCTGTTCCTGAGCACCCTTTGCTAATTCCTCTAAGGTTCTTGAAACACTATCAACGGAGGCATTAGTTTCCTCAGTAGACCTAGATAGGCTTTCGGAATATTGGGTAACTTCCTTAGAATTTTCTTGTAAGGTTTGTATAATTTCTACTAGCTCTTTTCTCAGGTTTAGAACAGCTCTGCTCATAACACCAGTTTCATCATTATTATTTAATAATTTATCAGATATACTAGTATCATCATAAGACAAATCTAGCCCTGCTACTCTATTAATTAACTCTGTAGAGTGAATGATTGGTGCAGAGAGTTTCTTTCCTATATATAATGCAAATATAGATGAAAGAATAACACCTATTATAATTATTGCAATTATAAGAACAACTAATGAATTAAGCTGTTTAAAAACTTCACTTTCAGGCACTGACATTAGTAGTATCCATCCATTGGAAAGTTTAGAATAACTAAAAACATTAGTACCTTTAGAGGTTTTTAGTTCAGTTACACCGGATGGAGTACTCTTAATTTTATCGCTTATTGATTTATAACTACCATTATCTATTTTAGCTAAGTTATCACTAGATTTTAGGGTCTTATGAACTATATAATCGTGTTTATCGTTGAGGAAGCTAGCATAACCAGTATCATATATTTTTATATTATTTATGCCTTCTCTGTATTTTTGAAAGTTTATATCAATACCAGCTACACCAATCAAAGTATTGTCTTTAAAAATAGGAGTTGTATAGGATATCATTTCCATTTGCAACTCAACATTGGTATAAGGGTTGCTCCATATACCTTTCTTTTGCTTTATAGGTTCATAGTACCATGCAAGATTGGCATTGTCAGCTTTAAACTCACTTTTATCGGTGAGCTTATGTTCTATAAACTGATGACTGTTTGACGTATCAACAAACCAAGCACCATACACATTTTCTGTTATTTCAGGATTTAATATTACATATAAGCCCATCACTTCCCCTTGCTGGGAAGAAACTAAATTCTTAACTAAAGGCTTCATGAGAGTTTCATAATCTGCTGGACTGGTTTTTAGTTTTTCTATATCTGTTACAGTTGCCACTACCGAGCTCAAGTCTTTAGCAGCACTTTCAACATTAACAATAGTTTTATCAAGCTCACTGGACTTTGCCTGAGCCATTGAAAGCATTTTGTCATTTACCTCACTTTGTATTAAAGAACTACTTTTGAATACAGCTAGTCCACCAATTATAGATGATAAGATTGTACAACAGATAATAATTGCTGTTATAATCTTGCTACTGATTTTTTTCATACGATTTCCTCCATTATAAGAATATACATATTTATTAGGTGATTTTAGCGAATATTGTTTAAAATTAGATTAGTGCAAACCTTCTATATCTACATGATACTATATTAACAAATTTTTGTTAATACTAAAAATGTAAAAGTTTAAAATAAAATATAATTTGATTTACGTTATTGTAGCTCCTTTGAATGCAGTATCTATATCATTTAAATATAAACATATATACACATAGGTTTTGTCGGACAGAAAGCAGAAATACAGATTTTTTGTCGAATGTTTAATTGATAAAAAATTAAAATCCTGTCGTCACAAAATGATATATATATACAAGAATAAACACGAACATTATTCCTTGATGAAGTTAGTAAATCCTTCATTTAATAGAATGATAGCAAAATATAAATAAAAATTACTATATAACGTTCGTAAAAATCATTGACTTTAGTATTGGGATTTGTTAATATAAACAAGTGCGAAAAAGAGAAAAAAACATCAAAAAAAGTAAATTTAAATTACAAGGAGAAGCATATGGAAAGTTTTTTTAAATTAAAAGAAAACAATACGAATATAAAGACTGAAATACTAGCTGGAATTACAACCTTTATGACAATGGCTTATATATTAGTGGTAAATCCTAACATATTATCACAAGCTGGAATGAACTATGGCGCAGTATTTACAGCTACAGCTTTAGCTGCTATAGTTTCTACTGCTCTTATGGGATTATATGCAAAGTTGCCTTTTGCACAGGCACCGGGAATGGGACTTAATGCATTCTTTGCATATACTATAGTACTTGGAATGGGACACACATGGCAATTTGCGTTAACAGCTGCATTTTTAGAAGGAATTATATTTATTCTGCTTACAGCATTTAATGTAAGAGAAGCAATAATAAACTCTATACCTACAAATATTAAAAAAGCAATTTCTGTTGGAATAGGACTTTTTATAGCATTTATAGGCTTAGAAAACGCTCATATAGTACTACACCCAAAGACTGGTACTATTTTGGCATTAGGAGATGTAACTAGTGGAACAGCACTTCTTGCAATTATAGGAGTTATAATAACTGGAGTACTATTAGCTAGAAATGTAAATGGAGCATTATTAATAGGTATCGTGGTTACTACTCTTATAGGTATTCCAATGGGAATAACACAATTACCTGGAGCAGTTGTAAGTATGCCGCCAAGTATTAGTTCAGGATTCTTACAATTTGAATGGAATCATATATTTAGCATAGATATGTTAGTAGCATTATTTACATTATTATTTATGGATATGTTTGATACTGTTGGAACCCTAGTAGGTGTTGCAACTAAAGCTGGAATGTTAGATGAAAAGGGCAATGTTCCTAGAGCTAAGGAAGCATTATTCTCAGATGCAGTTGGAACAACACTAGCGGCTTGTTTTGGAACAAGTACAGTTTGTACCTATGTAGAGAGTGCTTCAGGGGTTGCAGCAGGAGGAAGAACTGGACTTACAGCGTTATCAACAGCTGGAATGTTTACTGTAGCTTTATTCCTATCACCATTATTTTTAATGATACCATCTGCAGCTACAGCACCGTCACTTATTTTAGTAGGATTATTTATGCTTTCACCTATAAAAGAAATAGAATTAGTAGATTTTACAGAAGCTATACCAGCTTTCTTTACTATAATAATGATGCCTTTAACATATAGTATTTCTGATGGAATTGTATTTGGAATAGTGTCTTATGTGTTTTTAAAGGTATTAACAGGAAAAGCAAAGGAAATATCAGTTACTACGTATATAATAGGAGTTCTGTTTATACTTAAATTCTTTATCTAATTAGTTTCTATTTTTAGAGAGAAGAGATATATCTTATTTTATTAAGAATATATTCTTCTCTCTTTTATTATAAGCTTTTTTAAATATTTTCCTCAGTGGAGGATTTTAATAATCAATATGTAAAATAATTGGTACCTTTTTTTATTGAATTTAGTATAGTAATAAGTAAGGGACAGACATCCGTATTTAGTACTCCTGTAGATAAAGAGTATACATATAAAGACAGGAGGAGGTTATCATGAATTATAAGGAAGTTTACCAATTAGACAAATATAAATACTTAGGCCATGGAAAAAATGGCAAGGTATATTTAATGTCAGATGGAAGAGTTATAAAGATTTGTAAGTTAGAAAAAGTATGCATAGCTGAGTATGAGGTATTAAAAGCTGCAAAAGGTAGTCCATATTTTCCTAAAGTTTATAGTAGAAATGGAAAGGTTATGATAAGAGATTATGTAGATGGAGAAATACTCCCAAGCTATATAAGAAAAAACGGATTAAGCAAAACTTTAGCTATAAATCTAATTAATCTTATTGAAGAGTTTAGGAGATTAGGTTTTAAAAGGTTAGATATAAGGGGAGCACATATATATGTACAGAAAGATGAATCTGTAAAAGTTATTGACCCTGCGTCTCACAAAACATGGCAAGAAAAATATCCTAGACTTATGCTTAAACAACTTAGAAAGTTAAAGGTATCTAAAAAGTTTTATCAAATCTTAAGGGAAGAAAGACCAGACTTGTATAGGCTATGGAAAAGATGATTATAATACACATTAAGTATGTTGCGATATAAAAGTTTAAGCGCACTGAACATCGGTGTGTTTGATAGAGGCATACTGCTTGAAATCCCTCATTTCAGGAAGAAGGTCTAATGCTGGCTCAACTTTGAAAATGAACTCAAATTCAATGCTTTCTGCGAAAGCTGAGTTTGAGTTAACATTTTCGAAATCGCCAGCATAAGACCTTCTAACCCTCATTCGAAGCTTTCTACGTAGTACACCTCTACCTACACACCTGTTTTTAGTGCAGTTAAAAGTTTTATTATATCCGTCATCACACATAAAAGCTATGCGACAGCATAGCTAATAAACAAAAGTGTAAGTAATATTATTAGGTTATATTAATTGTTTGTTTAGTAAAAAGTCTTCCTACAATTCTATTAAAAATCTTATAGAGCAAGGGCTTGTCGCCCTATAACATAAGAAGATTTTTATATTGAAACAAAAAAGAAAGCCTAGAATAATATAGCCTGTGTGGCAGATAGGGATATTATTACTTATTTACTGTAAGTGATTTTAACACTTGATGTATAAGTTTGATTACTTCATTGCTTTTAATATTGCTGCCTTCTTTTACATCATTCTCAGGAGTATTACCTTCCTTATCTAATACTATTACCTTTATTGGCTTTGTTTGAGCAGGTATGCTCTTAGTGGCAATATCATATATAACTACTAGATTTTTATTTTCAAGTTGTCCGCCATATTTTGTGCCATCCTGAGATATGATTTCTGTATCTTTATCAACCTTTATTTTTAACTGATTGTCCACGCTAACTAGATTATTATCAAATAAGTCTACTTTTACAGTTTCTTTCATATCTCCAACCAATGCTACATCAATTACATATTGGGGAGGATAAATCATTATCATTGGTCTTGTAGCATCGTAGTATCCTGTTATAGTCACTCCTTCTTCTATTTTAGTATCATTTATAAAATAGGTTTTTTCATTAATAATAAAATGGCTTTCTCCTCCTTGACTATCCTCAACTACAATAACCTTATTTCCTTTTTCAGTTTCTGTCATACTTTTTACAGTTCCTTTGAAGCTTTTGAAATTAGATTGTTGTACCTCTTCTACAGATGCACTTACTACAGTATTCTGAGATGCTGCTATCTCTACTCCTGCACCTAATGCTGTTGTAGTTGGTAACGTTAAAAGGCTGGCAGTTACTACTGCTGATATTATTTTTTTTGATTTCATATAAATTTCCTCCTAATATATAAACATTTTGTACTTAACTGCTATCCCTAAATTTGTAAAGGGAATATATTGAATTAGTTGCTATATTAAATTAGACGTATGGAACTTTACTTTAGCTTCATAGATTTAGGAAAATTTAAGAGGGACAGTTCTTTTGGCTTCAAGCCAGAAAACTGTCCCTCTAGTTTTTAGGTTAAGCTAACCTGCGTATATGGATAGATATATAGTATTAATAGAGGCTATTTTCGATTTATAATTGAGATATATTCAAAAGTTAATCTAAGTGTTTTTTTAGAAGGCTGTAAAGAGTTTTAAAATCAATAGGTTTAGAAATGTAATCATCCATTCCTGAATTTAAAAACTTCTCCTTATCACCTACCATAGCATAGGCAGTCATAGCTATAATTGGAATATGTTTTTTAGTTAACTTTTCATAATCTCTGATAGCTTTTGTAGTATTTAGCCCATTTAGCTCTGGCATCTGAATATCCATCAGTATTAAATCAACAACTTGATTGTCCAGAATTTTAAGTGCTTCTATTCCATTAAATGCATTTAAGTAGTTATAGCCTTTCTTATACAGTAAAGTGGATATAAACTGTTGATTTATTTCATTATCCTCTACAATTAAAATAGTTTTTGAATAGTTGTCAACATTGATATTTGGACCTAACTCTGTAATATCTAATGTACAATCAGTGCTGTCATTGGTAGTTAAAAATTCCGCTGTAAAGTAAAAACAGCTTCCTTCATCCTTTTTACTTGTTACCCACATGTCTCCATTCATCATGTTTGCTAATTGCTTTGAAATTGCAAGACCGAGGCCAGTTCCTCCATATTTTTTCGTATATGAATCATCAACTTGACTGAAGGTTTTAAAGAGTTTATTCATTTTATCCTCTGCTATTCCAATTCCAGTATCGGAAACAGAAAATTGAACCCTAATCTTTGCTTTAGAACTCTCTATTTTTTTCACACAAAGTATTATGCTGCCCTTTTCGGTAAATTTTAAGGCGTTATTTAATAAATTCATTAGTATTTGACTAAGCCGAATAGGGTCTCCTATTATATTTATATCTGTAAGTCGAGGATCTATAAAATACAGTACTTCTATAAACTTTTTAGAGGCTAACAATGAAAAGTTTTTCCCTATTTTATTAATTTTTTCTTGAAGGTTAAAAGGGACTAAATCTATGTTAAACTTTCCCGACTCAATTTTTGATATATCCAGTATATCATTAATTAAATCAAGTAGATGCTGGGAAGATGTCTTAACCATGTTTAGATATTCTCTTTGCTCCTCATTAAGCTCTGTCATAAGAGTCAAATCTGTCATGCCCATTATTCCATTTATTGGAGTTCGTATTTCATGGCTCATATTTGCAAGGAAGTTACTTTTAGAACTATTGGCTTCCTCGGCAGCAATTTTGGCCTTTCTAAGTTCTTCCTCATCCTCCATCCTTTTGGTTATGTCCCTTCCGATGGAGTAGATTAGCATGTCTTCTTTAACTACAAAGGAATTCCACTCAATCCATTTATAGCTTCCGTCCTTACATATATACCTATTTCTAAATACCTTTCTTCCAGTTTTAAGGAGATTTATGGAGCAGTCTATAGAATATTCTATATCCTCTTGGTGTACAAAATCTCTAAAGTTTTTATAAATAAATTCACTTTTTCTCCATCCTAAAACCTTTTGAAGACCAGGACTAACTTCTAAAAAGTCACCATCAAAGCTTAGTATACAGAATACGTCATCAGATAAATTGGTAAAATTACGAACCTTTTTCTCTACATTTTTTATTTTAGTTATATCTTCAACTTGGCTTAATATAGATGCTAATTCACCTTGCTCATTTAATATAGGAGTAGTTAAAATATCAAAATAGTAAATACCACTTTTATTTGTCTGGGAATTGCTGCGATCCTTTAAGTTATATTTGCAGGTTATTCTAGAATTTTTCTTATTCCTAACCATACTTTTAGCTTTTTCTGAAATAAAGGGACTTTCAAAAAAGTTATCAGATTTAAAATCACTGATATGATCTATTTTAAACATATCACAAAAGGATTTATTAGCAGCTAAAGCTTGTCCATTGGCGTCAAACAACTCTATACCAATAGGAGACTGTTCGTAAATACTTCTAAATTTCTTTTCACTGTTATAAAGCTCTTGGTTAAGTTTTTTATTTTCAGTTATATTTCTTCCAATGGAACAGGCACCTATAATATTACCAATATGGTCTTTTATAGGGGTTATACTTAAAGATAGGAATATTTCTTCATTATCTTTGTTTAGTATTTTTACTTCATGGCTCTTAATTTCTTTACCTAGGCTTATTGTGTCAAGTAATTCTGACAGCCTTTCTTTGCTTCCCCATATATCAAGTGCAGATATTTCTTTACCAAGCATTTTTCTTTCAGTATAGCCATAAATTTTTTCTGAAGCCTTATTCCAGCTTATAATTTTTCCTTCCAAAGTAGTAGCTATTATAGAATCTTCCGAGGAGTTTACGATAGAGGATAACTGAAGAGCTTTTTTCATACAGTCGTTTTTTTCTAAGTGGTAGTTCAATAACAGAATAAAGGTATTCTCTAAATTTAAAAATTGTCCATAAAATCTCCAGTTAACCGGTCCAATTTGTATTTCTTTAGAAAAGGAAAAATCTAAACTTTCATTGCTTTTGTAGTTTAATATTTCATCTTTAATAAACCACAGAATTTTTTCTACTTTTTCATTAAAACATTTTACATTCTCCTTCATATAAATATTTTGAAGCATTTTTATTGTTGCATCATTTACCTTATTTATGTAGTAATTCTCATCTAATATGATAAAGGGAACAGATATGTTTGAAAGAATATTTAAGTATCCATTGAATTCGTTTTCACTTTTTACTAGGTTTCTCATATTAAATTTAAAAAATGGTGACTGGCACCAAATTTTAATTTCACTCCTTTCATAGAAATGTTTTAAGAAAATAGATTGTTTTTGTTTTTGATTTCCATTAATGATTATATTTACTATTCCAGTATATTACTTTATCTGAAAGCATTCAATATAGGATTGTTAAAAAAATATTAAAGTTAATAAAATAGGAGGCAGTAGAGGTATAAATTATACCAATACTGCCTCCTTGACTATTTCAATTCTTCTAATAGTTGTTCTATTTTAGGAGTACATCGTTTGCCGCCACAGGAACCGGAACCAGCTCCCGTTGCCTTTCTGACCTCTTCTATAGTCTTAGCTCCATTAATAATTGCTTTTTTTATTGTAGCCCTTGAAATTCCTTTACAAAGGCATACTTTTGTAAGTTTATCTAAAATTTCTGGTTTTATGTTTTGCTCCATTATTCATCACTCCAAGGTTAATTATATTTATTTGTAAAAATAATTATTATAAAATAATAATTATCTATTTATCTATTATATATCTTTCCTTGTAAAATGTAAATGTTAAGCTACTCATTCTTAGTAATCTCCTCTACCTTGAGTATCAACCTTAATCTTTACGTTTACTTCAATAATCGAATCCGTTACTACCTTATCCCAATCAATACCTGTTCTTCTACCATAGGTTTCTGCAGCTACCTTTCCTAATTCTAAACAGTCCGCCTTATATTCTTTTTTCATCTTGTCTAAAAAATCATTACACATTTTTTCAGTCTTCTCAGCTAGCTTTTTTTCAAAGTCTTTTTTTTGTTTTACATCGGTAATTATATTCTTATATAACTCGTTTGAAACTATGTCTCCTTTTATATCTAAATTAATAATAAATTTATACTTATCACCTTCTTTTATGCATTTAACTTTTCTTTTGGATCTGCCATAGTATTCTATAAATTTTTGTGGTTCCTCTTGAATTCTTAGCATACCTCTAACTTTATTTTCTCTAAGTAAGTTCATTATTCTAGAATCTTCTATATCAACTGTAGCTACTAGCTTATCTTTTTTTAGTATAGCAGTACCAATGATTTTTATTTCTTTTTTCTTAGAATTTTCATCACTTTCCTGAAGTTCAATGTAAGGCAATGCAGTAGTTCTTCCTTCAGCTGATGATCTTATGTATAAATCCATTAGGTTATAGTTTTCTGAAAAAAAGTTATACTCCTTAGAGTTCTCAACTAACCCTTCCATAAAATCAGAAGAACTGGGGTATCCAGGAATTTCGTGTTCAAGATAAGGGAGAGATTTTCCTTTACAAATAAGTATGTAGGAAGCATTGTTTGTAGTTGGGTTCTTGTAAAAGGAGTCTAGTAATCCCTTAATTCCAAATTCAGCATACTCATCACTTATTAAAAATATCTTCTCCTGTCCTAAAATCTCCTTTTTATTGGATTTTACATGCCTTTCCTGTCTAGTTTGAGCTATGGTAGAGGCTGAACCAGTAAGTACCATATGTGAAGTTGGGTCATTTTCTTTAAAGACATAAATGTCTCTGTAAAAATTATAGATAACTTGTGCAGCACTTTTATCTATATCTACTCCAGTGCCAGCTATTATAGCTACATCTTCAGCGGATTTAGGTTCTAAACCTATTGTTATAAATGTAAAGAAGAAGATAAATAAAATAATCATAATAAAGTTTTTTTTTTTCAAGATTTACCATTCCTTTTTAGATAAACTAATAATGATATAAGAGATATATATAGTGCATTAAAAATCGTATATTTAAATATGAGTAGGTCAATAAATTTCGAGCGTACAGTCTCATTTGTTAACATTAAACTTAAAAAGACTGTAACTGGATATAGTAAAAGGGTTATTTTTTTTTCGCTGAGTTTTTGAAATAAGTTATTTAATACAAAGACAGCTCCATAATAATAATTAGCAGACAATCTTAATGCTACAATAGTCCATATAAATATAAATATAAATCTAAAGTTATTAATAACAGGAAAAACGAAGCTTTCTGTTACTAAAGCAAAGGACCATATACCTTTAGGTATGGCATCAACGCTTAAATAGTATATGCTTATAAAGGTTACATAGGTGTAAATTAAAGCAGTGATGCCTATGAAACTAAGGATAGATCTTTTTAATTTTTTACTATCATTTATAAAAGGATAAATCAAAAATATGGCTTCAATACCTGAATAGGAAAACATCGATTGTTTTGTACTCTTTAAAATATCTACTATGCTTGCTTGAAAAAAAGGAAAGAGGTTTTGTAAACTTCCTTTTCTTAAAGCTGCCAGAGAAGTTAAAATTACAAGAAGCATAAAATAAGAACCAATTTCACTGACTTTGCCTACTACTTTTAGACCTTTATAGGTGGTATAGGCAATTGCTAAGAGAGAGATAGCTAAAACCTTACTGGAAGTTAAAAATGGTACAGCATAGACTCTTACAATATTATTAAAACCGGCAATAGTTACAACTGTATGAAAAATGAAGAAGGTCAAAAATATAATATTTAGAATGGTTCCAATGAATTTTCCACAAAGTTTCTTACTTAAGGTCAGCACCGTATCCTTTGGATATTTGCTGCTGACGTAAATTGCTAAAATTCCTATGTATAAGGGATATGCAGCCCCTAATAAGGCTGCTATCCATGCATCCTGATAAGAGTCTTTAACAAGAGAATTTGGGAGCCCTAAAATACCTATGCCCATTGTAAAGCCAGTTAACATAAATGTTACTTGAGTAGGAGTTAAGAGATTATGTTTTTCAACATCCATTAATAATCTCCCCTTCCTTGGTTATCTACCTTAACATAAACATTTACTTTTATATTAGAGTTTGGTACTATTTTGTCCCAGTCTGCGCCGGTATCTTTACCATATTTTGCAGTAGCAACCCTACCTAGGTCTAAGCAGTCTAGCTTATATTGATTTTTCATTTTACTTATAAACTCATTACAGTTAGCTTTTATATCGTCAGCCATATTTTTTTCAAAGGCAGCAACTGTCTTTGGATCTTTCATTATATCTTTATAAAGCTCGTTGGAGATTATATCGCCCTTAAGGTGCAGGGTAATAGTAAAATTATATACATCGTTAACTTTAGAGCAGGAAACCTTTCTTCTTACCTTTGCATAGTAATCTATGAATTTACCAGGGTCTTCTTGTAAAGTAAGAATACCTGTGCTATTGTTAGTACTTAAAATGTTTAATAGTCTGCTATCCTTCATATCTAATTTAAATACCATTTTATCATTTTTAAATAGACATTCCCCAGTAATTTTAGGGACCTTTTCACTTAGTTCAATACAGGGGATTTTAACACTTCTTCCCTCGATACCTAGGGATATAAATAAATCCAGTATTTTTAAATCTTTTGCAAAAAAGTTATATTGATTAGCGTTTTTTAGCATTCCTTCTATATAGTCACCGGAAGTAGGGTAACCTTCTATCTTATAATCCAATAGGTCTGAAATATTATCCTCGCAAATTGCCACTAATGCAGTGTCATTGACAAAGGGAATTTTAAAAAGTGCATCTATAATAGTTGATATTCCATGTTTAGCATAGGCTTCACTTATTAAATCTACTTTTTCCAACCCAACTAAGAACTTTTTATCTAGTTTCAGCTGCCTTTCTTCCCTTGATTTAATTAAGCTAGTGGCAGTTCCGCTATAGGTTTTATTAAAAACCTTGTTACGTTCGCCAAAAATATATGTTTGTAAATATATTTTGTAGAGTATATCTTTATTAGTATCTTTTTCTAAGTCATAGCCTATAACAGAGGCGATAGCAATATTCTCTATAGGAGCGGTGTTGACTCCAGCAGTACAATATATAAATAGTATTATAATAAAGACTATAGTTATTATCTTACGTTTTTTCATAGGCTTTATCCTTCTTAATAAATATTAGTAATGCAATTAAAGATGAATACAATAAAACGTATATAGTTATTATTGGTAAGAAGTAACTTGTTATGTATTTTTTCTTTTCTTCACTACCGTACATAAGAGATAAAAAGACAATTAAAGGATAACAGATATATATAAGATCCTTTGATTTAAATTTTTTTATGGAGTCACTTAAAATAGTAACAAAGGCATAGTAACTAGCTGCTGTTGATTTTAACGTAACAAGAATCCATAAAAAAAGTAGAATATATCTAAAGTTGCTTATAAAGGTAATATTTAAATTTTCAGCTACGTATACTGAGGACCATCTAGTTTTAAGAATAACATTATGACCAAGATAATATATTGTCATAAATGTTACCCAGATATAGCAAATGCAAGTGAATGTTACAGCCTTTAGCGAAGACTTTTTTAGCTTAGTTCTATCACTTATAAAAGGATATATTAAAAATATAATTTCTATACACCCATAGGAGTATGCTGAGTTTATACCTCCTTTTAATATGTTCATCCATCCAGAACCTGTCACCGGTAGTATGTTTAATATGCTGCCAGTTCTTATACTAGCTAGAGGTACAAGTATCACTGAAGCAGAAAAGTAAAAAATACATTCACACAGTCTTCCAATAACCTTTAATCCTTTATAGGCTGTATAGGCTGAAGCTAGTATAAATAAACTTATAAATTTTAAAGGGGTTAAAAAGCTTAATATATAAGTTCTAAGGAAGTTACTTATTCCGGAGCAAGAAGATGTTAAGTAAAAAAGAAAAAACAAAGAAAGCAAAATATTTAATACGCTGCCAAGCAGCTTTCCAAGATATCTTTTACTTAGAACCAATATATTATCATTAGGAAATTTGCTGCTTAGGTAGAAAGCAATAAACAAGATATATAGGGGATAAATAGCACCAAACAAGACAGAAATCCAACCATCCTGTTTTGCAATCTTAGCCACCTCATTAGGTAAGCTGATTATGCCTTCGTTAATCATAATTCCAAGCAATAAATAAGTTATCTGGTTTGGTGATAATAAGTTTCTTCTGTTAGTATTCATGATTTTATTCATCTTTCTGCCATTTGTCTCTAAAATCTGATTGTCTTACTGAATCTTTATTAGGTATAGATTTTGGCCTTTTATTAAATTGCCAAAGAGGTGATCTAATGAATACATCCTTCATATCTTGTTTCTTAAATTCAAGGTAGGGTACTCCAAAACTATCTAGAGAGCATAAATGTACTGTAATTACAAAGTACCCTAAGCCTATACCAAATATACCTAGAAAGTTCGCTAAAAGAAGCATAGGAAACCTTAACAGTCTTATGGCGATGGACATATCATATTTAGGAATTAAAAAGGTAGATATTACTGAAATACCTATAATAAATAGAGTAGTAGGGCTTACAATTCTAGAACGAACAGCAGTATCACCTATTATGATACCTCCAACCACACTTAAAGTTTGACCTATTTTACTTGGAAGTCTTAAACCACCTTCCCTTAAGAATTCAACTATTAGTTCCATAGATAATATCTCCATAAAAGGGGTTAGGGCAATGCCTATTCTTGATTGTATTATAGGTGTTATAAATTTTATAGGTATAAGTTCAGTATTAAATTTCATTAAAGTTAGATATATAGAAGGTAAAGTTATTACTATAAAAACTGCTAGCAGCCTAATAATTCTTATAAAAGAAGAGGCTAAGGTTCTCTGATAATAGTCTTCTACTGCTTGAAAAAATTCTATTAATGTTGCGGGACCTGTAAGTACAGTAGGACTTCCTTCTACTGCCATAATAACTCTGCCTTCGGATAGTTGAGCAACAGCTACATCAGGGCGTTCTGTTACTAAAGTCTGTGGGAAAGGGGAGTAAGTATAGTCTTCTATATATTGTTGTAGTGTTCCTACATCTGTTACCTTATCTACATTTATAGAACAAATCCTTTCCCTTATTTTGTTGACAACGGTGTCATCTGCAAGATCCTGAACATATATTATTGCTGCGTCATTTTGCGTAAGCTGTCCTAAAATAAATTTTTCAACAACTAAGTTTTTATCCTTAAGTTTGCGTCCTATTAAACTTATATTTGTATCAAGATTTTCAACAAAGCTTTCTCTAGACCCTCTTACAGAGGTTTCAGTTTCAGGCTCTAATATAGATCTGCTTTCTCCACCACTGGTATCTAATACTATCCCTTCAAAAATACCATTTATCAAAATAACGCTATTGCCCTTCTTAACAGAAGTTATTATTTCATTAATATCAGTTTCGATATTAGTGCTGCTCATAAAAATATACCTTTTACAAAGATATTCTGCTAGGTTTTCCTTGCAATTCAAGTTTTCCTGAATATAAAGCATTAGTGGGGATAAAATGTCTCTATCTATAGTGTTTTTTTCGACAAGCCCATTTATGTAAATAATAGCTGCATCTAGAGGTTGATCACTGCCTATAAAGAAGCTTTTTACAACTATTGAGCTCTTCATCCCAAGTTCACTTGTGATAAAATCTATATTTTGTTTTAAATCTGAAGTATACAACGCCATTATTCACATCCTTTGCTTTAGGGAGTTTATATATATTTATAAAATTTATATTTGATACTTAGTATTATCTAACATAAATAAGGTTTATATACGATTACTGTAAATATAAAATATCATTGAAAACTTAGGTATTTGCTGAGTATAAAAGAGTACAAAGAACAAATGCTATTGTTAATAATTTGTTCATAAAGTTGACATTATTCTGTAACTAACACTGGACAGAATAAGATCGTAGTAAATTTTATAGAGGAGGGTTAGCCCGTGTTAAATTTTAAGAAAATTATATTGCCAGCCTTACTAGCATCATCAATACTTGCACCAAGTGTAGCTTATGCCAGTTCAGTCCAGAGTACTGAACCGGCAGCCATATCTAAAACTGAAAAATTCAAAGAACATCATAAGAATCACAAAAATTTCGCTAAGGAATTAGAGGATGTAGAAAAGTATGTTCCAGGAGCTAAGGAACAGGTGAGGCAAATACTGACTGAAAGAAGAGAGCTTCATAGAGAATTAAAAGATTTGCAGCTGAAGAAACTTGGGGTAGATACTTCCTTTATGAATGAGTATAGAAAAGTTGTTCAGGATACTCATGATAAGGTGAAGAGTGGACAGATCACAAAAGAAGATGCTAAAAAGCACTTAGAGGAAGAAAAGAAAAAATTTGAAACAAATCACGGCAGTGAACTTGCAAAATTAAAGCAAGCTAAAGAAGACTATGCTGCAGCTCATAGAGATGAAATTTCAGCTAGAAAAGATGCTATGAAGTCAGATATGAAGAAAGTAGAGGAGGTAGAGAAGGCTTTAAAAGATGCAGTTAAAGCAGATGACAGCGGTAAGGTTAAGGATGCCTACAATAATTATTTAAAGGTATTAAAGGAATCAAATAAATTATTAAAGGATAATGTAAGTAAACTTAGAAATTAGGTATAGGGGAACTGGTCATATTATTATTCAGTGAAATTCCTTAAGAATTATGAATATCTTTTATAATAGTAAGTGAAGGTCTTAATAATTAATAACACTCAGGAAGCTCTTAAGTTGTACATAGACAAGACAATAAGAAATTCCTGAGTTTTATTTTTATAACTATTTTTTCATTGTATCCAGATTGCCGTTCCAGAAGGAATGTTGTCATAGATGTATTTTGCATTTTCTAGGGAAAGCCTTATACAACCGTGAGATATATTATAGCCAAGTCTACCGTCTACTAGTTTATCACTTTTATTATATAACACACTATGAAACAAATAGTTCCCGCTTATTTGAGTGTAATACTTGCATATTAAACCATTGTCTGTGACAAAAGAGTTTCCTCTAGTACCTACAGTAAAATATCCTCTGATGGTAGGAGTGGAAGCTGTGCCAACGGAGCAGGTAAAGGATTTTAACAGTTTCCAGTTATGATTACTACCGGTTAAAATAGAAACTGTATGATTAGATAAACTAGTGTAAATATAATATTCAGTATTACTTGGGCAATTTTTTGAGTTTATGAAAGTTTCTATGGAGTTGCTAGAGCTGCTTGTATCCGAATCTCTTGCTGGTGTAGAGGCTTTAGGCGGTTTTTTATAAATATAGGGATCTTTAGCTGGGGTGGAGTCTAATAGTCTAAAGGTTTCAGGCCCAGCAATTCCATCAGGAGTTACTTTAACTTTAGATTGAAAGTTTCTAACAGCGAAGTCTGTGCTTGCACCAAATTCCCCATCTATAGTAAGATTATATTTAAATTTATTTAGTTTCCTCTGTAGTTCCTTAACTTTTTCTCCTTTATCTCCAAGTTTTAATATCACAACTTTAGGTGATTCTGAGTTTTCAGAAACAGTTTTACTTTTAGGGTCCTTTAAAATAGGGGAGTGATCCTTATTATTGTTTTCAGAGCCTTGGGATACAGAAGGTTTATCTCTTGAGTCATTGGCAGAAGGAATTTTGATACTACAGCCAGAGATTAATAGAATGAGTACAAGGGATGTGATTAAGGAAATCCGCTTTTTCATTTATTCATCTCCTCAGTTAGTTAATTATTTTCAGTATATTAATACAGAGGAAAAAAGGTGAATGTGGCCTAGATTATTCCATCATGAAATCTACATCAACATTACTTTCTCTAAGCTTGTCTATACTTAAAATGGAAGCCCTAAAGGTTTTTTTAGACCGTTATAATTGCTGCTAACAGGAAAGCAGGTAGGTTATACTTAGGAATGCACTTGCACAAAAATAAAAATAATT
>NZ_JARUJP010000028.1:0-42831 GCF_033659955.1 Clostridium tanneri | reverse complement strand
TTAGTCAATTTGTTGTTTCTCTGTCTTGCATTAACTGACCTGACATAAAACATAATACAAGATATTCAGCAAAGTGTCAACACATTTTTATATATTTTTTTATTATTTTTGATATTTTTTTTACTATTATTGTTTAAAGCCTTGAAATACAAGGCTTTAAGCACCTTAAATTTTATAGTGTAAAAACATCTTAATATGACTTAGTTCCCATATAACCTATATGCTCCATTATTATCAGCGCAGTATCTTCTATTGCCCTTTTTGTTACATCTATAGTTTTACAACTTAATTTTTTCATAAGCCTATCAGCAAATTCTAACTCCTGTAGTACTCTTTCTGCATTAGCATATTGTATTTCCTTTGATACTGATGAAAACTTATCCAGTCTATGTCTTCTTATTTCTATAAGCTGCATAGGATCTATTGTTAAACCAACTACTTTTTTTCTGTCTATTTCATATAAAGCCTCGGGTATGGGAATCTCAGGCATAATCGGTATGTTAAGCGCCTTAATTCCTTTATTAGCAAGATACATACAAATAGGTGTTTTTGATGTTCTTGAAAGCCCTATTAAAATAACATCAGCATGCTTTATACCTGAGTGATCCTTACTGTCATCATATCTAATAGCAAACTCCATTGCTTCTATCTTTTTAAAATACTCTGAGTCTACGCCCCATACAGCTCCTGGCCTATAATCTGGTATCTTATTTAAAATTTTTGAAGCCATGCTTATACAAGGCCCTAATACATTTGTTATATGAATTCCACTTTCTATACATCTTTGAACTAAAAATTCTCTAACATCTACTAAGACTATAGTAGATATTATCATAATGTTTTTTGTATCTTCAAGACTATTTATAAACTCATTAACGTCTTCAAAACTTTTAATATAAGGTACCCTCTGAAACTCAATTTTTTCACAAAATTGGCTCAGTGTAGCCTTTGCTACCTGTTCTGCAGTTTCACCTATAGAATCTGATACAGCATATATTTTTAACATTAGTATCCCCCCATCTACCTGTATGGTAAGTAATGACTAAACCTTTCACTTATCTTTTGGTAAGTACCATTTATCTACTTTTATAATTAGAAAGCTCTATAAGAGCACATCCCTGTATTGCTGCTATGCCCTTCTCTCTGCATAGCATAAGTATATCATTACTTTCAGCTCCTGGCTGAATTAGAATCTTATTTATCCCTAATTCTATAGCACTTTCTACTATTTTTAAACCAGTTATAGGGTTTATGCATAAGTCTATAACATCTATTTTGTAAGGTACTTCTTTTAAGTCTTTGTATACGTTTCCACTATTGTCCCTAGGATTAACCCCAGATACATTAAAGTTTGATTCCTTTAATGAACTAAGTATCTTATATGCATATTTTGTACTATTTAATACATCTCCAACTACTACCCAATTTTCATAGTTCAGTAATGCTCTAGCTTCCATTAACATCTCTCCCCTTTAATTTTATTATAAAAACTTTAAGTTTTGGTTAAATAATATATATTTTATTATACACTAAGTTTAACTTAAATATAAAAAACTTCTTTTCTTAATTCTTGAGGAAGATAGTTTTATTATTATTTAAACCACTGTATAACATATCTTTCATGGCCTTATTATACATATTCATTAATATTCTCTTTTCCTTAATATCACTTTTTAAATTACTTATTTCCAGACTGCATTGATCCATAAAATCACTTAAACTTACCTCTTTAATTGTGAATCTAAAATCATCTGAGTATTTCTGGCCTATAACATTTATCTTAAAAGCTCTAGCCTTATTTATTGTAACAAACAACTTCTTTTCCCAAATTCCTTTTTTAATAAATCCATATTTATCTTCAAGGACTCCTATATTCTCTATTTTTTTGCCAACAATATCTTCCAAAAAATTAATAAACTCTGCATAAAAATTCATTGTCATTCCATTATCAAATTTTATTTTTAAAAGATCCTTATAGTAAGCAAATATACTCTCACTGTTGTCTTCTGGAATTATCTTTACTTCATTTGTTCTAAATACTCTTCTGCCATCTTTAGCCTCAACCATAACGAAGTCATAATTTATGCCTAAAACTTTGAACTCTCCTTTTGGGGTATCTACTCCATTTTTTGATATTTTAACTTTCATAAATTCTCACTCCTAACAATGTTTATTATATGAATTTATACTATATAATAATAATATAAATTAACCCACTGGCTTAAAATTAATCCGTCCTTTAGAATATGAAAAAAGTGCTACTTAATTAAATTTTATATAGATTTATTTGGCCTGTTTATTCATATAACTATTGAGTGATAAAACTTTATATGGTATAACTATTCATATATTTAATAAAAAATAATTACGAGGAGCTGTTATCTTTGTTTCATGAAATAATAATAGTAGGCGGTGGTGCCTCAGGTATTATGGCAGCAATTACTGCAAAGAATGTAGGAAAAGATATTGCTATATTAGAAGGTACTAGTAGAATAGGAAATAAGATATTAACAACTGGAAATGGAAGATGTAATATTACAAATAAAAATATTTGTGCTTCTAGATATCACAGCGAAAACTGTAACTTTTTTCAAAATGTTTTAAATAAATTTACGCTGGAGGATACTATAGAATTTTTTTACTCCCTAGGTCTTCCTTTGACTACAATAGATGGAGATAAAATGTATCCTCTTTCCCTTCAAGCTTCCTCAGTTCTCGATATATTTAGACTGGCCATAGAAGATCGAGCTATTCCTATTTACATAAATTCAAAAGTAAAGGACATAAAAAAAACTCCTAATGGCTTTAGATTAACTACCAATTCTGAGGATTCTTATGAATGCAAAAAATTAATATTGTGTTGTGGTGGTAAATCAGCGCCAAATACTGGCTCTGATGGCTCTGGTTTTAGTTTAGCGGAAAACTTAGGACATAGCATAATACATCCTATTCCTGCTCTTGTTCAACTTAAATTAAAATATAATCATCTTAAAGCTTTATCAGGAGTAAAATTCAATGGTTTTGCAGAAATAATTGTTGATGGAGTATCAAAACGAAAAGAATTTGGAGAAATATTATTTACTGACTATGGAATATCTGGTCCTCCTATACTTCAATTAAGCCGCCAAGCTTCTTATTTACTGTATAATCATAAAACTATATCTCTTTCTATTGATATGATGCCGGACTTGGATAATGAAGAATTAGTAGAGTTTTTAGAAAATCACTGGGGAGTATTTAGCTATAGAAGTATTGCTGATTCATTTATAGGCATAATAAATAAAAAAGTTATACCTATTCTCTTAAAGGAAGCATCTGTTGAAAATATTCATAAGCCATGTTACGAATTGACATGGAAGGAAAAACAAAATATATTTAAATTTCTTAAAAATTGGAACTTTGTTGTATATGATACTAATTCCTTTAAAAATTCACAGGTAACTGCTGGAGGGATAAATACAAATGAAGTTGACTCAATTACTTTAGAGTCTACCATAGTTAAGAACTTATACTTAGCAGGAGAAATATTAGACGTAGATGGAGATTGTGGTGGATTCAATCTTCAATGGGCGTGGAGCTCTGGTTTTATAGCTGGAAAAAGTGCTGCTGAGAGTTAATCTGAGCAGCACTAATTTTCTCTTTCCCAATTTGTTTCTAATACAGTTAGCTCTATATCATTCTCATCTACTATCTTATGTAAACAAATACACCTATTCTCTTCCTCTCTTATTTCTGTAAATACCTTCACTACAGCTCCATATGTAGTTTCCTTTTGGTATGTTATATTTATACCCTTTATAGAATAATTAGTAACCACATCTAGTGGTACAGTCTCTATAGCCCAATCTACATACTTTACGTTATTTACATGCCTATTAGTGTCTATATCACTATATCTTACATTAAAGCTTTTTTCACTGTGTATTTTTTCTGGACATTTTAATTTTTTTATATCTAATACATCACTTTTCTCTTTACTAATTCCATAGGCCTTATACATGTCTTCTGTTACCCTTATAGCTTTCCTCTTTTCTATATCTATCAAAAACCATACTGAATTTGCCCTAGCTATTATATTTCCATTCAAATCTAAGATTTCAAATATCCTATAGGCATAAAACTTTTTAAAGGAGTATGGTTTAGTTCTTACTTTAATCTTTTCACCATATACAGGATACCTATCTATATCGATACTCCACTTATAGAGCACCCAAGCTATTCCCTGATCTCTTAGGTAGTCTATTCCAACCCCTAATTCCTCGGATTGCCTTGTGGCTATATCGCCTAAATAATTCATTAGGCTTGTTATCAGCAGTCTTCTCTTATAATCTATTTCATAGTATTGAATATCATATTCCTTTTCTGTAACCATCTCTGTCAAACTAATCCACTCCTTATCATTTACTTTTATAAATTATATTATATCACTATAAAATTAATATTCCAAACTACCCAATTAATGTAAGTCAACAAAAATAAACCATAAGTGTAATGTAAGTTTTACACTTATGGTTTATTGTCTATATATCCTTAACTTTTATAGTTTGATCTCTTCTTGGTCCTACTGAGACTATTGATACCTTAGTATCAGTGAAATTCTCAATTTTATTCAAGTATTTTTTTGCGTTTTCAGGAAGCTCTTCATAACTTCTAGCATCAGCTATACTTTCATCCCAACCATCAAATTCCTCATAAATAGGCTCACATTTTGCTAAGTCTTCAAGACTTGCAGGAACATAGTCTATAATTTTTCCATCAAATCTGTACCCAGTACATACCTTTATTTTTTCCATTCCTGCTAAAGTATCAATTTTAGTTACAGCGAAGCTTGTAAGCCCTGAAATTCTAGCAGCACTCTTTAGTATTACAAGATCAAGCCAACCACATCTTCTTGCTCTTCCTGTAGTTACTCCATATTCGTGTCCTTTTTCTCTTAACCATTCACCAGTTTCCTCTAATAATTCTGTAGGAAACGGTCCTTTTCCTACTCTAGTTGTATAAGCCTTAGCTATACCTACAGCACTAGTTATCATAGTAGGTCCTATACCTACTCCATTAGAAACTCCACCGGCAATAGTATTTGATGATGTTACGTAAGGATATGTTCCGTAGTCTATATCTAAAAGTGTTCCTTGAGCACCTTCAAACAATACGTTTTTTCCTGATTTAATTTTATCATATACTTCAACAGAAATATCTCTTACAAAAGGTTTCATTCTTTCAGCATAACCTAAGTATTCATTATACATCTCTTCAAAGCTTAAAGACTCTCCGTTAAAAACTTTAGTAATTATAGAGCTTTTAACTTCAATATTTTCTCTTAGCTTCTCTTCAAAAACATCCTTATGCATAAGGTCACAAACTCTTATGCCACTTCTCTCCATCTTATCTGTATAACAAGGACCTATTCCTTTACCTGTTGTACCTATATCATTTTTTCCTCTTGCCTTTTCTTTGATTCCATCAAGAATCTTATGATAAGGCATTATAAGGTGTGCTCTATCACTTATTATTAAATTTTCTGGAGTAACATCAACTCCTGCATTTTTTAAATAATCTATTTCATCAAATAGAGCTTTAGGGTCAACAACAACCCCATTACCTATTACGTTTAACTTATCTCTATATAATATTCCTGAAGGAATTAGATGAAGCTTATACTGTTTATCTCCAACTTCAACAGTATGCCCTGCATTGTTACCTCCTTGAAATCTAACAACTACATCGGCGTCTTCTGCAAGATAATCTGTCATTTTTCCTTTTCCTTCATCGCCCCATTGTGCTCCTAATACAATAAATGCTGACATAAAAATTTCCTCCTCTTTATTATCTGTCTGTTACAGTAACATAGATTAAAACTTCAATTAGACTATTAATTGTAAGTATATAAATATAGTTTAACCTATATCAGTTAATGTTAATAGTATTTTCTAGATTTTTGCAAGAACTCTCGCTAAGTAAACTCCGCTTGCAGATGCTTGTGATAGCGAATGTGTAACTCCTGACCCATCCCCTAATGCATATAATCCTTTAACACTTGTCTCTAGGTTTGTATCAACTTCTACTTTTGAGTTGTAAAACTTCACTTCTACTCCATATAATAGTGTATCTTCATTTGCTGTGCCTGGGGCTATGTTGTTAAGGGCATATATCATTTCTATAATATCATCTAGCTGTCTCTTAGGAATTACAAGACTTAAATCCCCTGGAGTAGCTTTTAATGTTGGTATTGTAAAACTCTTAGCCATTCTACGTTCATTAGTTCTTCTTCCATTTACTAAGTCTCCAAACCTTTGAACTAATACGCCTCCACCAAGCATATTACTTAGTCTCGCAATAGATTCTCCATACTCATTGCTATCCCTGAACGGCTCAGTGAAATGATTAGATACTAGAAGTGCAAAGTTTGTATTTCCTGTATGAAGTTTTGGATCAGAATAACTATGTCCATTTACAGTTATTATACCATTAGTATTTTCATTTACTACCTCTCCATGAGGATTCATACAGAATGTTCTTACCATATCATTATATTTTTTTGTTTTATATACAATTTTGCTCTCATAAACCTCTTTAGTTATATGCTCAAAAATTTCTGCTGGTAATTCTACACGGACTCCTATATCAACTCTATTGCTTTCTGTTCTTATTCCCATTTTACCACAGACTTTTGAAATCCACTTAGAACCTGAACGACCAGTTGCTAACACCAGTTTATCAGAAGTAAAAGTCTCTTTGTTTGTAATAACTGAAAATTGTTCTTCTGACTTATCAATATCCAAAACTTCTGTGTCAAATAGCATTTCTACCTTGTCTTTTAGAAACTTATATATGTTAGATAATATAACTAAATTTCTGTCTGTGCCTAAATGCCTTACCTTAGCATCCAAAAGATGTAAATCATGTTGTAAAGCCTTACTTTTTAGTTCTGAATTAGCAGTAGAATAAAGCTTAGCCTCTGCTCCACCCATCTCACATAGAACTTCATCAACATAATTCATTAGATTTATGGCTTCATCTTTTCCTACATACTTGTAAAGTTCTCCACCAAAGTTATTTGTTATATTATATTTACCATCAGATAAACTTCCAGCCCCTCCGTATCCATTCATGATGTTACATACAGAACAGTGTATGCAAGCCTTTATCTTTTTTCCATCTATAGGACATACTCTTTTTTCTAAACTATGACCTTTCTCAATCATTAATATTTTCATATTAGGATTTACCTTTACCAATTCATAGGCAGTGAAAATTCCACTAGCCCCTGCACCAACAATAATTATATCGTATTTCATAAATACCCTCCTATGCAAATGTTATAAAAGGCGAACATTTTATTATACTATTCGAGCAGCTAAATTATTACTATAAAATTAAATTTTAAATTTCTTAATGAATTCTTTACTCTCTAATGGTATCAAAAGTAACTATTATAGTCAATAAAAATACGAATATTTAATGAGTAATCAATTTTAAAGTTCGCAATTCCTATGCTTTGTTTAGTTTTTTGACCATAATATAAATATTAAAGCTTCTAATTTCTTATAATTAAAATAAAATCCAGCTGGATTCCATAGTCCAGCTGGTATAATTTATTTCCACATATCATCAGTCAAATTACTTATATATTTAGTTCTTTTTTTTGTTTCTTCTAGATTTATAGTTATTGTTTTATCAATATTTAATACATAACCTTCCTTTGCTTCTTCCGGGATCTTATTTCTTTCTATACTAATTGTACTTCTATCTTCTAATTCTATAATAGCAAAGTATCCTTCAAATCTATCAATAATTCCAATCATAGTACAATCTCTCCTTATTAGCTGTTTTTTAATATTATAAGCAGCATACTATTATAAAAGATATAATAATAAAGGGCTTCCATCTATATTATTAATTTTGGTATTGCTAATTAAAATGTTATTATTACCATCATCTTTTACCATATTGTATACAGTCTTAAGTAATTCCTCTACATTAAAAGGTTTAGATATATAATCATCCATTCCAGCATCAATAAGCTTTTCCCTATCTCCTTTTAGCGCATAAGCTGTTAACGCTATAATTGGAATATGTTTATCCTTATTTTCTTCAGATTTTCTTATTAATTTTGTGGCTTGTATTCCATCCATTATTGGCATTTGTATGTCCATTAGCACTAAATCATATTTCTTATTTTGTGCCATTTCTACGGCTTCTTGACCATTGTTTGCTACATCACATGTATGTCCGTATTTTTTTAATAGATTATACATAACCATTTGGCTTGCCTTGTCATCTTCAACTACTAAAATACTTAATTTTCTTTTCTTCTTTCCAGTTCCACTATTTCTATCTACAATATTTATTGAATTAAATCTCTTCCCCTTAACTAAAGCTATGCTGAATGTAAATGTTGTTCCTACATCCTTCTTACTTTTTACCTCTATTTTTCCGCCCATCAATTCTACAAGACCTTTGCAAATAGAAAGCCCTAATCCTGTTCCTTTATTTTTCTTAATATAATTCTTTTGGTGTATTTGACCAATATTCTTAAATATTTTAGGTATATCTTTTTTATCTATGCCTATTCCAGTATCTTTTACAGATATCTTCAAGTTTACTTTGTCACCAATAGAATCTTCCTTTTCAATAGCTAAGGATACCATTCCCTCTTTTGTAAATTCTATAGCATTGTCGATAAGATTGTCCAATACTTGTTTTATCTTACCAGGATCGCCAGTAAGCGTTTCTGGAATAGTATCATCTAGGCTAAACTTAAAATCTAATTTATGCTCCAAGGCTTTTTGGCTTTTAACTTTCACAATCTCAGTAATTAGGTCTTTAAAATTAAACTCAATATTCTCTATTTTTACTTTTTCTAGTTGTATTTTCGAAAATTCCATTATGCTGTTTACAATGTTGAGTAATCTAGAACTACTCATCTTTACTAAATTAAGATTTTCTTTCTGTTCTGAATTTAAAGCTGTCATTAGTGTTAAATCAGTCATTCCGATTATTCCACTAATAGCTGTTCTTATTTCATGGCTAACATTAATAAGAAACTTACTTCTATTCAAATTATTACTTTCTGCATCATTCTTTTCTTTTCTCAGTCTATCTTCTAACAGCTTTCTTTCAGTAAGATCATTCAGCATAATTATATTCCCCTGTAGTAAGTTGTTTGTGTCAAGTATTGGGGTAATCCTAATTTCAAAATGTCTTATACCTATTTTTGTTGTTATATTCTTCTCAAAAACATTTTCTGAATTTAAATTTTCTTTATTTTCCTGCCTAGAAAACTTAACCATAATATCTTCTAGATTTTCCTCTAAACTTAAAATATCAAATGTATCCTTTGCCCTACCATTTAACTTACAAATATTATTTACCCTATCTAACATTACAATAGGGTATGGTAAAAGTTCAAATATATCCTCATAATTAAAATTATAGTTACTTAAATTCAATTCCCCATTATTTTCATTAGATTCGCTTAACAAACCTATTCCCCCTAACTACTGATAGAATATTTATCTGAATCTTAAATAAATAATAAATTATTAAATATTTTAACCCTATTGTTTTTAATTATAATATATGAGAAAAAAAATTCAACACATTTTTGTATATATGAGAAATAATAATCAATTTTCCATTATGTGTATTACAAAATCATACAAATTTCTATATCACTATAAATAAAAATACCAAGGTTATAAGAACCTTGGTATTTTTTGTAATGCTCCTAGCAGGACTTGAACCTGTGGCCCGCTGGTTACGAATCAGCTACTCTACCAACTGAGCTATAGGAGCATACTATAGAAACTCATACTAATATTATATAAGTTTTTTATTTATATTATTCTTGGTGTATAACATCAAGATTACCAAACTTACTAAATTGGCCAAGCCAAGCTAGTTTTACTGTACCAGTAGGACCGTTTCTTTGCTTTGCAATTATACATTCTCCTACATTCTTTTCTTCTGTTTCCTTATTATAATATTCATCTCTATACAAAAACATAACTAAGTCTGCGTCCTGCTCTATAGACCCAGATTCTCTGAGGTCTGACAGCATTGGCCTATGATCAGTTCTTTGCTCAGGAGCACGAGATAACTGAGATAAAGCAACAACAGGGCACTGCATTTCCTTAGCTATAGCTTTAATAGATCTTGATATCTCTGATACCTCTTGTTGTCTACTTTCAGAGCCTTTACCACCTGACATAAGCTGAAGATAGTCAATAAGTATTAAATCTATTCCATGCTCCATTTTTAATCTTCTACACTTAGATCTCATTTCCATTACAGTTATACCTGCTGTGTCATCTATAAATATCTTAGCAGCAGCTAGTGGCCCTGATGCTTTGGCTATATTCTCCCAGTCTTTATCATCAAGGTTACCTGTTCTAAGCTTTAGCATATCTACATGGGCCTGTGAGCATAATAATTTATATGCAAGCTGCTCCTTAGACATTTCTAGGGAAAAAATTGCTACGCTTTTTCCCTCTCTTAAAGCAGCATATTCTGCAATATTTAAAGCAAAAGTTGTTTTTCCCATTGAAGGTCTTGCTGCAATTAGCACCATATCTCCTTTTTGAAAACCAGAAGTTTTTGCATCAAGTTCTCTGAACCCAGAAGGAACTCCTGTCGTTTGTCCTTTATTGTTAAATAATCTTTCTATTTCTAAAAAGCCTCTTTCAAGAACAGCATTCATAGGTTCAAAATCTGATGTACTTCTATTGTTGGAAATATTAAATATTTCCTTCTCAGCTAAATCAACAACGCCTAAGACATCATCTTGACTACTATAACTTTCCTCTATTATTTTAGTAGATGACCTTATAAGTTTTCTAAGTACGGCCTTATCTTTTACTATATTTATATATGAATGAATATTTGCCGTAGAAACTACTGATCCACTTAGTTCACTTATATATGTTAATCCCCCAGCCGACTCCAACTGACCCTTAGATTTGAGATTTTCCGTAAGGGTTATTATATCTACAGCTGTGTCTTTCTGATATAAATCTAATATTGCACTAAAAATAACTTTATGTGCATCTTTATAAAAGTCTTCAGTTTGTAAAACTTCCATAGCTTCTGCTATGGAAGTTTTGTCTACAAGCATTGACCCTATTACACTTTGTTCTGCCTCTATACTCTGCGGCATACTTCTAAGAGGTGTATCCATCCGTTCTCTCTCTCCTTAGTAATGACTCTAAAACACCAATGCCATTAGCTCCTCTATGTCCTTAACTACTTTAACATCAATATCATCAAGCCCTTGTGGGATTTCCTTTGAATTATCATCAGGTATAATTACTAAATTAATACCCTTTCGTCTTGCTCCATATACCTTCTCGAATATACCTCCAACTGGCTTTACTTTACCTCTTAATGATATTTCACCAGTTACAGCTACATCTTGTCTTAATGGTTTATCTAAAAGAGCACTTATAATACATACTGTAATAGCTGCTCCAGCAGAAGGACCATCAATTCTTCCCCCACCAACTATATTTACATGTATATCGTAATCACTTATATCTTTATTAGTTATTTTTCTTATGACAGAAGCAGCATTAAATACTGAATCCTTTGCCATACTTCCGGCAGTATCGTTAAATCTTACTATGCCTCTTCCCTTTTCCTTTGCTTCAAAAACTGCAGCCTCAATTTCTAAAGTAGAACCTATATATCCGCTTACCCCTAATCCATATATATGTCCAACATCATATCTTGCCTCTGTGTTAACTACCTCAAAAGGAACAAGTCTACCTATAGATATAACTTGTTTCAAATCTTCAATTGTTACTTTTATCTTATCTTCTAATACTGAACCATCTCTATTATAAAGTACATAACCATAAACATCTGACAAAATATTAACTGCTTTTCTTCCTTCTATAGTATATCTACTTATAAGTTCTGAAACTCCATTATCTAATTCTATATTAAGCTTTTCAGCTGCATTTTCTACTATTTGTTGTATATCCTTTGAAGTTAGGGGCTCAAAATAAACTTCTGTACATCTTGACCTTAAAGCTGGATTAATTTCACTTGGTTCTCTTGTCGTAGCACCAATAAGTATAAAATCTGCCGGTGCTCCATTTTCAAAAAGATACTTAATATACTTTGGAGTATTGTCATCATCTGGATCGTAATATGAAGATGAAAACTCAACTCTTTTATCTTCTAACACCTTTAATAACTTATTTTGCAACATTTCATCTAATTCACCAATTTCATCAATAAAAAGAACCCCTCCATGAGCTTCCGTAACAAGTCCAAGTTTTGGTTCTGGAACTCCTGTTTCAGCTAAATCTCTTTTAGTTCCTTGGTATATTGGGTCGTGTACTGATCCTAATAATGGATTTGTTATCTCTCTTGGATCCCATCTTAATGTAGTTCCATCAACCTCTATAAACTTAGCATCTTTCTTAAAGGGAGTATGTTTTAATTTCTTAATTTCTTCTAATGCAAGTCTTGCTGCCGTTGTTTTTCCTACTCCTGGAGGTCCATATAATATTATATGTTGTGGATATGGTGAAGCTATTTTTGATAAAATTGATTTTATTGCTCTTTCCTGTCCAACAATTTCAGAAAAAGACTCTGGTCTTAAAAGACCTTGGATGCTTTTGTTTAGCTTTTTAGAATCTAAAACCTCTAATTCAGCATATTTCTTTAAGGTTTTCGCATTTTCTGGTCCCTTTTGTTTCTTTAAAATACTTAACCTAACTTCATCCATATACCTATCTTGCTTTTCCATTATGTTCTTTTCAACTTCTGTCTCTATTTTATTCTTAACATATTTTTTAGCTAAAAGTTCTGAAATCCAAATATTAGTATCTTCTAAAGCTTCATATACGTTTGACTCATCTGGGATTGACTTTAGGCCCTTACCATCACTTATAATCTTATTTAAGGCATATATTCTTTTAAATATATCTTTACTTTTTATATAGCCTTGCAATTTAAACTTTACTGTCCTTGCTCTTACAGTTCCTTCATCTATTACTTTATTCAGAATTTCATATAAAACATTTACTTGAGTATCTATAGGTATTGTATTCATTATTTCTTGTTCTAGCTCATCTACAAATTGTGACTTCACACAGTTTCCCCCTTAATTTTCTCCAATCACCACTTTAACCTTTGTGGAGATTTCAGGATATAATTTAACCTCTACATCATAACTACCCAGTTGTCTTATTGTATCTACTACAATCTTTTTCTTATCAATCTTCAAATTAAGCTTCTTATTTAATTCGTCTGCTATGTCCTTAGCAGTTATCGAACCAAATAGTCTTCCATTCTCACCTGACTTTACAGTAAGCTTTATTTCTTTTCCTTTTAAGCTTTCAGCAAGTTTTTGAGCTGCTTCTATTTCAGCAAGCTTTTGTCTTCTCTCTGCTTCCTTTTTATTATTTAAGATATGAAGATTTGAATCTGTAGCTTCCTGTGCAAGTCCTCTTGGAAATAGATAATTTCTTGCATATCCATCTGAACTATTTACTATATCTCCTTTTTTTCCTAGTGATTTTACGTCTTTTAATAATATAACCTTCATTTACTCTTCACCTTCCCTGATATATTTGCCTATGGCATCCTTTAGCTTTAATAAAGCTTCATCTACTGTAACATATTTGAGTTTTGCCCCTGCCATAGTCATATGCCCTCCTCCACCTAAGGATTCAAGTATAAGCTGTACATTTACATCACCAAGCGATCTTCCACTAATAAAAACTTCTTCTTTTATTTTAACAAAAACAAAAGACGCTTGAATACCTGTAATATTTAGCAGCTCATCCGCCGCTTGTGCAGCTAATACAGTATCTTCTATTTCCTCTGGACATATTGCTATAGCAATGTTATTAAATACCTTTACTGACCTAATAATCTCAGATCTTTTCAAATAATTCTCTAAATCATCTGCAAAAAACCTTTTCACATCTATGGTATCTGCTCCAAGTCTTCTTAGGAAAGAAGCAGCTTCGAAAGTTCTCACTCCTGTTTTAAAACAGAAATTTTTAGTATCAACAAATATTCCTGCAAGAAGTGCTTCTGCCTCTATAATCTTAACCTTTGGTTTTTCCACCATGTACTGAAGCATTTCAGTAACTAATTCAGATGTTGAAGATGCATATGGTTCTATATAACTTAACAAAGCTCCTTCTATAAAATCTGCCGACTTTCTATGATGATCTACAATAACTATTTTCTTAAATTTATCTACTACATTAATGTTTTGGACATATCCTCTACTATGCACGTCTACTAATATAAGTATACTATTTTCATCTGAATTCTCAATACATTCTTTACTATTTATAAATACTCCCTCATAATCATCTTCATTTTTAATCTTTTCTAGTATAGGCCTTACACTATTATTTGTTGGATCAAATATTATAAAGCCTTCCTTCCCTAACAATTTTACTGCCCTATAAAGTCCAACAGCTGCTCCTAGGCAATCTATGTCAGGATTTATGTGCCCCATTATAAAAACTCTGTTACTTTCATTTATTAAATCCACTAACGCATGGGCTATAACTCTAGCTCTAACTTTAGTTCTTTTTTCCACTTCCTTAGTTTTTCCACCATAAAACAGAAGCTTTTCTCCATTCTTAACAATTGCCTGGTCTCCGCCTCTACCAAGTGCTAATTCCTTAGCTGAAACAGCATAGTTCTCATTTATTAAAGGTGTTTCTCCACCTCTCCCTACCCCTATACTTAAAGTCACTGCCAAAGTATTTCCCATATTTATTTCTCTTATATTATCTAGTATATCAAACTTTCTTTCCATCTCTTTTTCAATATACTTATTTTGAATTGATAGTATATACTTATTTTCATCATATTTCCTAATCATGGCATTTACACTTTGGGCATACATACTTATAGTTCTTTCTATTTCTGCAATTATTAAAGGTCTTTTATCTTCTTCCAAAGTCTTTACAACATCGTCAAAGTTATCAACTTCTATAAGCATTACTGTTTCTTTATTTGCATCTATTGCCTCAACTATCTGAAACATATCTGTAACATCATAAAAATATAAAAGAACTATTTTGTCCTTAGGATCTTCATATGTATCTACCACATTTGTGTATATATGATAATATCTTCCCTTAACCCTAGCATATCTAAATAAGTTTTCCTTACCTTCTAATGCTTGCTTCAAGTTAAATTCCTTTATCATGCCTCGTATATTTTTATTTAATATATCTTCTCCTTTTAGTACTGATGAGAGGTTTTGATTATACCAAAGTATATCACCCTCGGCACCTACTATTATCAATGGAAATGGTAATTTTAAAAGAGTAGTTCTTGTAGCATTATCAAGCTTAGATGAAAAATCCTCTATAAATTTTTTCCATTCGTTTTTTCTGACCTTAGTATTTCTTATATTATAAGCCACAAGTAATGCATATAAACTTATAGATACCATACCTATAGTTGTATGACCATAAATTATTAGTACAACAATAAAAATAGCTATAATTATCATATACATCTTATTACTTGTTATGAAATAATTGTATTTATTATCCATTCAATAAGCCTCCAATTACTCTTCTATAGGCTTTCTTCTATATGGGTCAAGCTTTCTGAAGTCAAACAACATATCAGCCAATCCAGCATATACATAAATCATCGAAATCTGAGATGAAACAGTAAAAATTAATATTAAAAGTATTACTGCCTTTGACATATTAAACCTATTTCTAAAATAATATATAGCTAAAGATGCACCATCTAATAAGAGCATTAGTTGAAATATAACTTGTGATGAGTTTGTAATATACTCACCTGCAGCAATATTTCTCTTACCAAGTAGTAATCCTACTATTAAAAATAGAACTACTATAGTCCCAATTCTTGTATTAATATATATTGTACTAAAGGAATTTCCTTCTCTTACGTTATATTTTAATCTCTTTAATATTGATTTTGTTATAAAGTAATTAATATACGCCAAAGTAAATGATCCTATAACTAGAAAAGCCGGTATAAGCTTCAAAATAAAATCAGTTGTAATAAGTTCAAAAGACTTTTCTATCGGTGCAAATTGTTCACTAGATACTCCCATTTTGCTATATATCTCTTTACTCATGCTAAAAGATTCCTGCATTAGTTTGATGTTTCTATTTATAAAACCAATAACGCCTGTTTTGTCTATAAAGTTAGCATATATAGTGAAGTTTATAGTTATAGCCATGGCTAACACAGCTGCTAATAATACTATAGTAGTACTAACTTTTTTATTTGACTTTATACAATACCCTAAGGTTACTCCCGTTGCGCCAAATAAAATAGAAGATGTTAAAGCTGATAAAGGGTTATAGAGCATACCTATAAGTATTGCACTTACTACAACAGCTCCAATTGTTACCTTATGATTATGTCTTATATAAAGTACTGTTATAGGAACTGGCAATATAAATGTACCTAGTGTTGAGAAAATAGGTACATAAACATTTAATAACATAATAACTACTACAAGAGCTGATATTAATCCTGCTTCTATAACTGCTCTAGTATTATAAATTCTATTCTGCATTGCTACCTCCGTTATTCTCTTTCTTTGAGATGATTATATAGTTTACTTAAGTCCTTTCCATCCCTTTCTATCTTATCTTCCTCTAATATTCCAAGTCTTAATTTCTTCTTCATATTTTCATCTACTGCTGCATTTGAGTATCCAAGCCTATCACCTAATAAATATAAAATCATTATTGCCCCGGAAATACAATCTAGTATAGATTCTTGTGCTACATTACTTCCTCTTGTTAGTAGTTTGAAAAAATCTCCAATTAAACAGATAAGTTCTGCTTTTAACTCTTCTATCATTTTCACATTATACATTATGTTAAAATCATCTCTCCTCATTCGAAACAACCCCTTTTAATTTCTAATTATATTTTATTATTACATTTTTGTAAAATATATGATTATACAACCATACATCAATTTATGTATAATCCTATTATACATAAATTCCTATGTAATACTAAAGTATATTATAAAATAATTTAGTAACTTTGGTAAATGTGTATACACTAAGAGATCTTTAACATAACATAAAAAACCTTTCATTTCTGATTATTGACATTAATCTATTCTTTTCAAACATAATTTTAATTCTTTATTGTCATATTTATAAATTTAAATAGCTGTTAAACTATCACTACACAAACTATGAAAATTAAATATATAATAGCATAGAAAAAAAGTACTGTAGAATACATTAAATCTACAGTACTTATAATTTACTCTGTTGTGAATGGTAGTAAAGCTATGTTTCTAGCTCTTTTTATTGCATCAGTAAGTGATCTTTGATGCTTAGCACAGTTACCAGAAATTCTTCTTGGAAGTATCTTTCCTTTTTCAGTAACATATTTTCTTAATTTATTTATATCTTTATAATCTATAAATTCAGCTTTATCCATACAGAAAGCACAAACTTTTCTTTTTGCTCTTCTCATTTTTGCTGAGTTTCTTCTTCCGCCTTCTCTATTTGCCATGCTTTTCCCTCCTTACCTTATTAGAATGGGATATCTCCATCATCTACCGGAGTTATATCCTGTCCATATGCTTCTTCGTTAAAACCTTGAGTTCTTCCAAATTCATCAGAATTATTTACGTTAAAAGATGATCCTGCAGGCCTATTTCCATTTCCCCATTCAAGGAATTGGACCTCCTCTGCAATAACTTCAGTAACGTATCTTTTAGTACCGTCTTTGGCATCATAACTTCTTGTTTGAATTCTACCACTAATACCTATAAGCTTTCCTTTACTCATATAATTAGCTGTAGATTCTGCCTGCTTTCCCCATACTACTATAGGAATAAAGTCGGCTTCTCTTTGTCCGTCTTTAGAGAATCTTCTATCAACGGCAATAGTAAAGGTGGCAACAGCTGCTCCAGTTCCTGGAGTAAATTTTAACTCAGGATCTTTGGTTAATCTTCCAATTAAAACAACCTTATTCAATTAAAACACCACCTATTGTTCATTCTTAACTATTATGTGTCTTACAACAGCATCTGATATTCTGAATACTCTGTCTAACTCTTTTGGTAATTCAGGATTAGCAGAGAAATTTACTAGAGTGTAATAACCTTCATTGATTTTGTTTATTTCGTAAGCAAGCTTTCTCTTACCCCAAACATCAACGTTTTCTATTACTCCTCCACCATTTTCTATTACGCCCTTAAACTTTTCAACGTTAGCTTTAAAAGCCTCCTCGTCTAATGATGGGTGTAATATGAATATAGTTTCATATTTTCTCATTAGATTCACCTCCTCCCCTTGGACTAACGGCTGTGTTTTACACAGCAGGGACTACATCTCTGTATTTTATCACTTTTTGGAAAAGAAATCAATATTTTTATTGAGGAATATTTTGTTTCACGATTTTTTTTACGTCTTTTTGGAATTTACTTCTCGGTAACATAACTATTCTATTGCAGCCACAGCACTTTATCTTTATATCTGCACCAAGTCTTATGATTTCCCAATTTTTACTTCCACAGGGATGTTCCTTTTTCATCTCAACTACATCTCCGAGATAAAAGGTATTTAACACGACCCATCACTCCTTTACGAATTTCACCTTTGGATAATGTATATTTATATTCTCACTTTTTAAAGTCTCTCTAATCTCTTTTCTAAGTTTCATTTCTGTATCCCATTGAGTCATTGGTTTTGCCTTACCAGCAATTCTAATAGTAACACCGCCTTCTTTAAAACCTTGTACTCCTAAAACTGACGGTCCTTCCTCAACATTTTCATTTTCATTCTTAAATCTATCGCAAAGCTTTGAAATAATCTCTATAGCTTTATCTACATCCTCATCATAGGATATGTCTATATCTACCTGTATTCTTATATTACCTCTAGAATGATTTGTCACCTTTGTTATCAAACCATTAGGAATTATGTGTAAATCCCCATTAAAATCTCTTATTTTAGTTACCCTAAGTTCTAAACTCTCAACTATTCCACCTTTATCATCTATATGAATATAATCACCTACTGCAAATTGATCTTCGAATAATATAAAAAAACCGTTAATTATGTCCTTTACAAGACTTTGTGAACCGAAACCAATTGCTACACCACCAATTCCAGCAAAGGTTAGCCCAATTCTACCAAATCCTGTTTCAATTACACTTAAAACACCAATAAAGTAAACAGAATATCTTAGTACACTTTTTAAAATAGCACCAATGGTTTTAGCCTTTTTCTCATCTAAAGAAAATCTAAAATTTTGCTGTTTTGAAACATATCTCTCTATGAGCTTATTTCCAATTTTAATAGCTGAATACATAATAATTAAAATAATTAATATTTTAATTATAGTGGATAAGGAATTGTATACATCTCGTCTTTCTATGATATAACTACCAACCTGTATACTGTCACTGTCCACATTAAAATTAAACAAAGAAGCTAGGCTGATCATGCTATTCCTCCATAATATCTTATTTAAACATGAAAAATGTTATATGATTACTACAATATGAAACCTATAAGGCATCATTGCAATTTATATAATATCTTTAATGTATATTTATTTTCTTTAGTTTAATTGCTATAGTTCTATTACCTTGTATTCACCACTATCCTTAAGGTAAATATTTTTTATATTTATCTTACTTCCTTTGATTAATTCCTTAATCTGATCTATATAATCAGTGCCAACTTTTATACTTATACCACAACTCTTTGTAATTGACGTTGGCGTAGGCATAATCTCAATTTTTATGTTTCTTTCTTTTAAAATGCTTTCTCCATTAATAGCACCAAGAGTGTTTTGGAATGTTAAAATGTAGTAATTCTCCATAATCTTAACTAGGCTCGGGTATCCGAACCTTCCCCCTTCCTAAAATTTACCTTTTGTTCATGTACAACTATGACTGTTTAGTTTATAATTATATATATATTTACACATTATATGCTGAATTAATAGCATATAAATTTATAACAATATATTACATTAATAAAAGTGTACTGTTATATGTGAATAATTATATTATATTATAACAGAAATAATATTAATAAAGCTACTTGCATTAAATACTTAATAAAAAATTAAAACCTTGATATTATGTAAACTATTTATCATGGTTTTACTTAAGTATATATTACTGACTAAGGAGGAATAATTATGAAGGTTTATTTAGATAACTCTGCTACTACTTATCCAAAGCCAGAGGAAGTTTACACCTCTGTTTACAACTACATGAAGAATATAGGTGCAAACCCTGGCAGAGGTGGCTATGCTAATGCATTGGAAGGAGACAGAATTATATTCAATTGCAGAGAAGCTTTAATGAGTTTATTTAATTTTAATTCTCTAGAAAATGTAATTTTTACATCTAATATAACTCAATCTTTAAATATAATATTAAAGAGTATAGTGAAAGATGGATGGCATATAATTACTTCATCTGTAGAACATAATTCAGTTATACGACCTCTTTTTTCACTTAAGGAAACAAAGAATATAGAAGTTGACATACTTCAGTGTTCAAAGGATGGTCTAATAAATGTTGATGAATTTAAAAAAGCTATAAAACCAAATACAAAATTAGTAGTATTAAATCACGCTTCAAATGTAATAGGTACAATTCAACCTCTAGAAGAGATAGGAAAAATATGCAAAGCTCACAATATCTATTTTGTAATAGACTCAGCCCAAAGTGCTGGTGCTATCCCTGTAGATTTTTCAAAACTTAATTGCAATGCTCTAGCTTTTACAGGTCATAAAAGTCTTCTAGGTCCACAGGGGATAGGTGGTTTTCTAATAGATGATGACCTAAATAAAGAAGCTTCTCCATTCATCGAAGGAGGCACTGGTAGTATTTCTCAAAGCACTATTCAACCAGATTTCCTTCCTGATAAATTTGAAAGCGGCACATTAAATGCTCCTGGAATTTCTGGTCTACTTGCTGGAATTAAATATATAATGAATGAAGGTGTGTCTGCCATAAAAGAGAGAGAAATGGAACTTTGCCAACAATTTATTGATGGACTTTCTAGTATAGATTCTGTTGAAATTTATGGATTTAAAGATGCATCCTTAAGGACACCTACAATTTCTATTAATTCAAGCAAAATTAATAATGCTGAATTAGGATTTATTCTAGATAGGGAGTTCGGAATAATGGCAAGAACTGGTCTCCACTGTTCCCCTTTAGCACATCAGACTATTGGAACTTTCCCTGTTGGAACATTGAGATTTAGTATAGGCCCATTTAATGATAAAAAGGATATAGACTATGCTTTATATGCAGTTAACTCTATTCTAAAAAGGATGTGATTACGTTTAATGCACTGCCTTATAGATAAAATTGATAGATTATTTTTGTTTTTTTTAGTATACACATTAGTCTTTTTAGGTTTCTTTAGCACATTGAATTATACTCTTCCTTTTGTACTAGCTTTAATATGTGCCTTAATTATAAAAAAGCCTACTGAATTTATTTGTAAAAGATTCAAGGTTAAGCCCTCTATTGCTTCGCTTATAACAACCTTTACCTTCTTTACAATTATAATATTATTTTTATCTTTAGGAATAACAACAATAACTCAAGAAGCTATACAACTGGGTAAAAATACTCAGTTGTATGTTTCAAAAAATTCTAATGATATATACGGATACTTAGATAAGGTTAGAAAATATTTTATAAACCTTGACCCATACATTGTTAGTACTATAGAAAAAACTTTTTCTAGCTCCATTACCAGGTTATCCAATATTACAGTACAAGTAACTGGTAAAATTGTAACTACATTAATAGGTATCTTGGCTGCGATTCCATATATACTAATGGTTATACTATTTACACTGCTTACAACGTACTTTTTTACAAAAGATATGACTTCTTCTGAAAATAAACTTTTAGACATAGTAAAAAATAATAAATCTAGTAAAATACCTTATATTTATTCAGAAACGAAAAGAATGCTCGGTAACTATCTTTTGTCTTACCTTCTCATAATAGGAATTACCTTTATAGAAACTTTAATTGTATTTTCCATTTTTAAAGTGAAATATGCAGTTATACTAAGTATTATTTGTGCTATTGCTGATATCTTGCCTATACTCGGAATAGGTGCTGTTTATATACCTCTTGCAGTTATTTACTTTTTCTTCATTAAAAGTTATGTTACTGCATTTGGAATTATAATTTCCTACATACTAGTATCAGTTATAAGACAAGTAATAGAACCAAAAATTGTATCATCTTCACTAGGAATTCATCCAGTTGCTGCTTTAGCTGCCCTGTTTATAGGTCTTAAAGCTAATGGTCTGTCAGGTATATTTTTCTGTATGTTTCTAGTTGTATTCTATAACATATTAAAGAAAGTAGATATACTATAATTAAAGCACTATAACGCTTCAAATATACAAAAGAAGCGCTATGGTGCTTTTTAAATCTATCCTACATGTTTATATTTTTTATTTACATCCTTATAATTAGTGTATAAATAGCCTCTATATGGTTAAAATTCATAATATAGGAGGTTATGTTTTATGTTGAATAAATTAATAATAGATCCATCATCTAAAAAATCAATTTTTTTACTAAGAGATACACTGAGCAATGAAATATGTCCTATTATAAAATCCGGACGACCTATTATAGTACTGTGTATTGGCACTGATAGATCTACCGGTGATAGTTTAGGTCCATTAGTAGGTGATAAACTAAAATTTCTAATAAGAGATAAGATTTACTTATATGGTAATCTAGAAAATCCTGTTCACGCTAAGAACCTCTCCCAAGTCCTAGATGAAATTAAAACAAAACATATTAATCCATTTATTATAGCAATTGATGCCTGTTTAGGTAGTCTGCAAAATGTAGGAAAAATTATTGTTGAAGGAAAACCCCTATCTCCTGGCTCTGCTATGAATAAGGATTTACCTAAGGTTGGAGATTTAAGTATAACTGGTATTGTAAACATATCTGGTGCTATGGAATTTATGGTTCTCCAAAACACAAGATTATTTACAGTAATGGAACTAGCTGAAACGATTTCTAAAGGCTTGTATCATTCTATCATTAAAACTATAGGAGGCAGAAAATCTACTAGTATTATCGAAAATAAATTAGCAGAAAATATTGAAGCCTAATAAAGATGAATTACATAAAGTAAAGTTAGATATCATAACAAATTGCTATAAGTCCTATTATTAAGTATGTACTCTATTTCTTCAACACTCTTACTTCCAGAGTCAATAATCAAGGTTCCTTCTCTTTTTATACTATTGTTAATATTTATATTTGTTAATCCGCCACTTTTTAGGTTGCATATTATTGCATCACATATAATATTGCTACTTTCATTAGTAACACTATATCCTCTATTTTTTAATTGCTCTTTTATATAGCATAAATCATCGGAAACATATATTTTCATAACAAAACCTCCTTTATGGGATAATATTCCCACAAAGGAGGTTTTTTATTCTTACATATCTAATTAACTTAAAACTCTAGTCACACAATCTTGTAAAACTTGCTTCTCTTCTTCAGATAAGTCATATCTAGATATTCCCCTATCTACAGGTTTAGCATAAGTTGTACTTTCATTTCTTCCATATATCCCCGTAATAATAACTCCATCATTATTTTCATCAAGTAAAGCAATTGAGAAACTCAAATCGCTGCCTACATCTTCGAATGCTCTATATCTTACTACTGAAACTTTTTGCAAACAAGACTTTAATCTTGAATTTAAGCTTTCATATAATTTTCTTATATGTTCAACTTCCTCTCCTGACTTATCAATCTTATCTAGATATCCAGTAACTAATTCCTCTAGGTTTTTATTATCTACGCCTCTCATAAATTTTCTATATTTGTTTTCAAGTCTATTCAAAGACTTTAATGTAGTGATAAGAATAATCAGCAATATTATTATGCTTATAGTTAACCCAAGTATAATATAACCTTCAAAATTTTCTAGTATCTTCATGATGATTTCCATAAGTTTTCTCCTTCCATTAATGTTTCACGTGAAACAAAAACTGCAATATAAATAATTAAACCTTAAATTTTATATATGTAAAATATCCAATATTCTTTGAAGGTCTTCTTCCGAATAATATTCTATCTCAATTCTTCCCTTGCTTTTTTTATCTTCTAATTTTACTTTTGTTCCAAATAAACTCTCCAACCTATCCCTTATATCTAAATAATATGGGTTTTCTTCCTTAGTTTTTGTTTTTTTCTTCTCTTTATCTGAGTTTATACTCTTTATAAGCCTTTCTGTTTCTCGTACACTTAACCCTTCATCTATAATAGTTTGAGCTAATTTATACTGCTTTTCTTGATCTTCTATAGCTAAAAGAGTTCTTCCATGACCTTCTGTTATTACCCCATCTATTAAATAATCCTGGACTCTGTTATCCAAATTAAGTAATCTTAAACAGTTAGTTATTGCTGTTCTTGACTTACCAATTCTATTACTTAATTGCTCCTGTGTTAAGTTAAAATCTTCAATTAGTTTTCTAAAAGCAATTGCTTCTTCAATTGGATTCAAATCTTGCCTTTGGATATTTTCAATTAATGATATTTCAAGTATTTCTTTATCTGATAGATCCATTATTATTGCTGGAACTTCTTTAATTCCTGCAATTTTAGCAGCTCTCCATCTTCTTTCTCCAGCAACTATAGTGTAAGTGTTACTTCCTTTTTTCAAGATAATAGGTTGTATTATCCCATGTTCTTTTATTGATTCAGACAGCTGAAGTATTTTTTCTTCATCGAAACTTTTTCTCGGCTGGTCTCCATTTGCCTTTATTAAATTTATATTAATAACACTTACTCCGCTATTTTCATCAACTGCATTTTCCTCTAGTCTTTCATCAGGTATTAAAGCTCCCAGACCTTTTCCTAGTCCAAATCTTTTATTCAATGTAACTTTCACTCCTTCTGTCTTTCTAGAAACTCCTGTGCTAAATTTTCATATGCTTCTGCCCCTTTGCACTTATCATCATAGAGCATTATTGGTAATCCAAAACTTGGAGACTCTGCTAATCTTATATTTCTAGGAATTGTTGTATTATATACACTATCCTTAAAATACTTTTTAACTTCTGAAACAACTTCATTTGACAACTTAGTTCTTCCATCATACATGCTCATTATTACACCTTCAATTTGAAGTTCTTTGTTTAATGACTTTTTAACAAGTTGAATAGTGTTCATAAGTTGTCCTACACCTTCTAGAGCATAAAATTCACATTGAATTGGTATCAATACGCTATCCGATGATGTAAGTGCATTAATTGTAAGTAACCCTAATGAAGGAGGACAATCCAAAAATATAAAATCAAATTTTTCTTGAATCTTACTTATTTTACTTTTTAGTATGTTCTCCCTATTAGACTTACCTATAAGTTCAACTTCTGCACCTGCTAGTTCCATTGTAGATGGAACTATAAAAAAGTTATCAACTAGTTCAGATTTTTTAATAACTTCCTCTATACTTATATCTGAAGTTAATAAATCATATACAGATAAATTGATACTTTTTTTATCAAAACCAAGACCACTTGTTGTATTGCCCTGAGGATCTATATCTATATTTAATACCTTATACCCTTGCATAGCTAAATAAGAACCTAGATTTATGCTGGTAGTAGTTTTTCCTACTCCTCCTTTTTGGTTAAATATTGATATTACCTTCATAAAATTCACCACCCTTCAAAAATTCGGTATCTAATTTTAATTATATATTCTTATTAAAAATATTAAAAGTCCCTAAATACGGATTTTCTTAAAATTCTGCTGATAGTTTTAATTTATAAAAAAAGTTCTTAAGCATTTGCCTAAGAACTAAATAAAAATGAGATAAATTAATAAAATAAAATATTTGAAAGTAATTATGGGATAAAATGTTTCACGTGAAACATTCTATTTTTTTGGTATAGTTATAGTGATTTCAATTTTATCATCCAGGTCCTTTGATTTATATTCTGCATTAAGTCCATATTTGTCAAAAACCTGTTTAACAGTATTTATATAAACTTTTGGTGAAAATATTCCTTTAATTTTCTTTTTAGTTACAATGCCTTTTTGTTTTTCTATTTTACTTAACTCTTTTTCTATAAGATCCTCAGTTGCTTTTACATTTAGATTTCTCTTGATCACAACCTTCAGAACTTTTTCCTGCAGTTTTTCATCAGGTAACTTAAGTAATGCTCTAGCATGTCGTTCCGTTAAATTGCTTTCTAATAGCATTATCCTAATTTTGTGTTCTAGCTTTAACAATCTTATCTTATTTGCAATAGTAGATTGTTTTTTTCCTATAAGCTGTGCTAATTTTTCTTGAGTATAGGAATGATCCCTTATTAAATTATAATAAGCCTCAGCCTCCTCTAGAAAGTTCAAGTTCTCTCTTTGTAGGTTTTCTAGAAGTGCTATTGCTGCAGATTCACTGTCCGTAATATCAACTACAATAACTGGTACTTCTTCTAAACCTGCCTTTTTGGCAGCCCTAAGTCTTCTCTCACCTGCCACTAATTCATATCTATTTTCACCTAATCTCCTAACAGATAAAGGTTGAATTATACCATATGTATTTATTGATTGGGATAACTCTTCCAATGCCTCTTCATCAAAATACTTTCTAGGTTGATATACATTAGGCAAAATTAAATCTACAGACACATAACTAATATTCTTTTGCATACTTAACCATCCCTCTTGTGCTTTCCTATTATTAACATTTCTCTATTCTTTTATAAAATCCTTCTATTTTTTATAATTTTTGTACGACAAATTACTACAATTGCCTTTATTATCAAATATTAATCTACTTTAGCGGCTTTTTTGTGGCTGTCCCTGCTTTTCTAGGGTAAGCTTTAGGAGTTTCTTTTACTTTTCTTATTACCACTAGGTTGTGATTTAAGTTACTGTCTTCTATCTCTATTTCTATTATATCTTCTATTTTACCACCAAGTATAGAGACAGCTGATTTTCCTTCTTTAATTTCTTCTTCTACTGATGGTCCTTTCATAGCTACAAAATATCCACCAATCTTTACATAAGGTATACACAGTTCACTTAGAACAGCAAGATTAGCAACAGCTCTAGATACGACGACATCAATAGACTGCCTGTATTCTATTTTTCTTGAAAAATCTTCAGCTCTTCCATGAATTGTTTTTATTTCCTTCAACTCTAACTTATTTATAACTTCATTTAAGAAAATAATTCTTTTATTTAATGAATCTAAAAGTGTCATATCTACATCTGGTTTTACTAGCTTAATAGGTATACCAGGAAAACCAGCTCCTGTACCTATATCAATTATACTTTTAGCCTCTCTTAAAGGAGAAAATTTAAAAATTTTTATAGAATCAATAAAATGCTTTTTTACCATTTGTTCATCTTCTGTTATAGCGGTAAGATTTATCTTTTCATTCCATTCCTTAATCATATCTTTGTACTGCATAAACTTATTATACATATCCTCATTAAAGTCTAACTGTACATCTAAACATGCAGAATTCATAATTTGGAAATAATCCATAGTCTATTCTCCATTCTATTTATATTTTACTTTTTTTCTCTATACTCACGTTCAAGATAGATTAGCAATACTGATATATCAGCAGGTGAAACACCTGAAATTCTAGAAGCCTGCCCTACGCTAATAGGTCTTATTTTACCTAATTTTTGAATAGCCTCTATTCTAAGTCCCTTTACCTCATTATAGTCAATACTCTGTGGTATTAGTTTTGTTTCAAACTTTTTAAACTGTTCAATTTGTTCAAGCTGTTTGTTTATATACCCTTCATATTTTGCTATAATGTTTACCTGCTCTTTCACATCAAAGGTAAGTTCTGGTCTATCTTTATCTAGTGGTTCTAAATTAAAATAGTCAAGTTCTGGTCTTTTAATAAGCTCATAAAAACTGGTCACTTTTTTTAATTCTGATGAGTCTAATGTAGCTAAAAACTCTAACACATCTTTTTTAGGTGTAATATTTAAATTTTTGATTCTTTCAATTTCTTGTTCTATAGCGCTTTTTCTATCTAAAAATCTCTTATATCTTTCCTTGCTGACGCTTCCAACTTTATATCCCATTTCCGTTAATCTTAAGTCTGCATTATCTTGCCTTAGCAATAATCTGTACTCTGAGCGTGATGTCATCATTCTATAAGGTTCCTCAGTTCCTTTAGTTACCAAGTCATCAATTAATACTCCTATATATCCATCAGATCTTTTTAGAACCAACGGATCTTGTTCTTTAACCCTAAGAGCAGCATTTATTCCCGCAATGATTCCTTGAGCTGCTGCTTCTTCATATCCTGATGTTCCATTTAACTGTCCAGCTCCAAATAAGCCTTCTATATGTTTAAACTCTAATGATGGCTTTAATTGAAGAGGATTTATACTATCATATTCTATTGCATAGGCAGTTCTTACAATTTCTACATTTTCAAGACCAATTATTGTTCTGTACATTTCAAGCTGAACATCCTCTGGCAAAGAGCTAGATGCACCTCCAACATAAAGTTCTTCTGTATTCTCACCTTCTGGTTCAATAAATATCTGATGTTTTTCTTTATCTGGAAATCTAACTACTTTATCTTCAATAGAAGGACAATATCTTGGTCCAACTGATTTAATTGATCCATTATATAGTGGCGATCTATGAATGTTATCCTGTATAACTTTAAGGGTTTCATCTGTAGAATATGTTAAATAACAAGATATTTGTTCCCTATCTATGTTTTCACTCATAAATGAAAACGGAACTATTTTTTCATCGCCTTTTTGCTCTATCATCTTTGAAAAATCTACACTTCTTCTATGAACCCTCGCAGGAGTTCCTGTTTTAAACCTTCTAAGTTCAATACCAAGATTTATCAAACTCTGTGACAAATCATTAGAAGGCATAAATCCATTTGGTCCACAGTTATAGCTCACATCTCCTATAATTACTTTTCCTTTTAGATAAGTTCCTGTTGCAAGTACTACATTTTTAGTCTTAAAGTAAGCCCCATTCTTTGTTAGTACACCAACGACTTTGCCACCTTCTGTTCTAATGTCAATTACCTCTAACTGTCTTAAATATAGGTTAGGTTCACTTTCAACTACCTTCTTCATTCTTGCTGAATACTTATTTTTATCAGCTTGTGCCCTTAGCGAATATACTGCAGGACCTTTTGAGGTATTAAGCATCCTAGATTGAATGAAAGTGTTATCTATATTTATTCCCATTTCTCCACCTAGAGCATCTATTTCTCGAACCAAGTGACCTTTGGCAGTTCCTCCTATACTTGGATTACATGGCATAAAGGCAATACTGTCTAAATTCATTGTACAAAACAAAGTCTTACACCCAATTCTTGCTGAAGCAAGGGCAGCTTCACAACCAGCATGCCCTGCACCAACTACAATTACATCAAATTCTCCACCGAAATACTCCATAAAATATACCTACTTTCCTAAACAAAATTCTGAAAATATCTTATCTATTATATCTTCTTCTAAAGTCTCACCGGTAATCTCACCAAGGCTACTCCAAGCATTTCTTATATCGATAGATGCTAGGTCTATTGCTGAAGTATTCCTCAATGCTTCTAAGCCTTGAATACAATGCTCTCTTGCTTTAATTAATGCTTCTTTATGTCTAGTATTTGTTATAATAACTTCATTAGACTTAACTTCTCCCCTAAAGAAAAGTTCCTTTATGCAATCTTTTAACATTTCTAGCCCTTCACCAGTTTTAGCAGAAGTTTGTATTACGTATTGTGAATTTAACCCTTTAAGATCATCTTTATCTATTTTACCATTTAAATCAGATTTATTTAATAACACAATATACTTTTTATCTTTTATATTGTCTATAATTTCTCTATCTTCTTCATCTAATTCTCTACTTAAATCTAACATAAGTATAATTAAATCTGCTTCATTTATTTTTTCCTTAGATTTTTCTACTCCTATCTTCTCTACCAAATCCTTGGTTTCTCTTATACCTGCTGTATCTATAATTTTTATAGGAACTCCTTCTATATTTATATATTCTTCAATAACATCTCTAGTTGTCCCTGGAACGTCAGTGACAATTGCCCTTTGTTCCATAAGAAGTGAGTTCAAAAGAGAAGATTTTCCTACATTAGGCTTACCTACTATAACTGTATTGAGTCCTTCTCTAATTATTTTTCCTTCATCAGCTGTACTTAATATATTATTTATTTGCTGTAATATATTATCTAATTGTATAGAAACCTTCTCTGAAGTCATCTCTTCTAGATCATCTTCTGGATAATCTACCGTAGCCTCTATATGTGCTATAATTTCTAATAGTTTTCCCCTAACACCATTTATTTCTTTAGAAACTCTACCACCTGATTGCTGCACTGCTGATTTCATTGATAGTTCAGTTTTAGCTCTTATTATATCTATAACTGCCTCTGCTTGACTTAAATCAATTCTTCCATTTAAAAAGGCTCTTTTAGTAAACTCACCTGGTTCCGCAAGTCTTGCTCCATTTCTAATTACTTCCTCAAGTATTCTTTTAGTAGCAACAACTCCTCCATGACAATTTATTTCAACAGTATCTTCTGCAGTGAAGCTTCTAGGTCCCTTCATAAAACTTACTAGTACCTCATCTAATACATCTCCACTTTCAGTATCCAATATAAAGCCATATTTCATTGTATATGGCTTTATACCCATTAATGTATCTCCATTTTTACCTCTGAACATATTATTTACTATCTCTAAAGACTTGTGTCCAGAGACCCTTATAATTGATATACCACCTTCACCTAAAACAGTAGCAATAGCCGTTATTGTATCAAATTCTTTCATTTTCCCACTCCTTCTATCTATCTAATATCGTATATTATTTACAATAAAGCAAAAAGAAAGCCATAATACTAGGCTTTCTTTAAATCCACTACGACTCTTCTAAAAGGCTCGTCGCCCTCACTGTAGGTTTTTACATAAAAATCATTTTGAAGGGCAGAATGAATTACTCTTCTTTCATAAGGATTCATCGGCTCCAACTTAACAGATTTTCCAGTTCTCCTAACCTTATCAGCTATTCTTCTTGCCAATCTTTTTAGTGTTTCTTCTCTCTTTATCCTATAATTCTCAGTGTCCAAAACTACTCTTTTATATTCTCCATCATGTCCCTTGTTTATTACAAGACTTATGAGGTATTGAAGTGAATCTAAAGTCTCTCCTCTATATCCTATAAGTATTCCCATGTCAGGACCTGTTAAAAATATTTTTATGATGTTATCTTCCTCTTCTATTTTTATCTCAGCTTTAATTTCCATAGAATTTAAGACATCTCTTATGAAGTTCTTAGCTTCATATATATAGTCTCTTTTAACTTTTACCCTTATTTTTGCTGGTCTTGCCCCTATTAAGCTTAAAAATCCCTTATTTCCTGCATCTAAAACCTCTACTTCAACTTTATCTTCTGTAATCTTTAATTCATTGAGAGCATTTTTCAAGGCTTCTTCAACAGTTCTTCCGGTCATTTCAATAACCTTCATAAAACCACCCCCTAGGCTTTACTAGAGCCTTTATTTATATCAACTTTTTTCATAACTAGTGTCTGTGCTATCTGTATTAAATTGTTTACTACCCAGTACAATACTAATGCTGATTTTAGGCTCCAACTAATAAATATCATAAATATAGACATACTTATATTCATAGTAGCTGATTGCTTTGCCTGAGCACTGTTGCCTGAAGGCATCATTAATTTTCCTGAGAAATATGTAGTAGCCCCTGAAAGTATAGCCAGAAGTATATCTCTGCTAGCTAAATCTTTTATCCATAGAAAATGAACACCACTTATTCCATGTAAATTGTTAAACACATAATAAAGCGCTATGAAAATAGGCCATTGTATAAGCATTGGCAAACATCCACTTAGTGGATTTGCACCTCTTTCTTTATACATCTTCATAATTTCTTGCTGAGCTTTTTGCGGGTCATTTTTATATTTGTCCTGTATTTTTTTAGTTTCTGGCTGCAGCTCGTTCATAACTAATGAAGACTTCATTTGCTTTATATTTAAAGGAAGTAGTATAAGCCTAATTATAAGTGTCATTAAAATTATTGCTATACCATAAGAAACATTTTTACTAGGAAATAAGGAAAAAACACCTTGGTGTACGAACTCAAAGAATTGTACAAATGCATTATTTAAATACTGCAAATTATAAACCTCCTGACGATTTATTTAACTGGATCATATCCACCTTTACTAAAAGGATTACATCTTAATATTCTATTTATAGCCATAAATCCACCTTTTAAAACACCATATTTTTCTAAACAATCTAAAGCATATTGAGAACAAGTAGGGTAAAACCTACAACATGGTCTTTTTAAAGGAGATATGTATTTTCTATATAATCTAATCAAAAAAACTAAAAATTCTTTCATTTAACCATATAGGCCTGCCTTCTTAAAAATATTTTTAATAGCGTTATCTATTTCACTATAACTTTTATCACTTGCGGCTGTCCTAGCTATAAAAACCAAATCATAACCTAATTTTAAATTGCTATTATTTAACCTATAACATTCTTTTATTAACCTTTTAACACGACTTCTTACAACGCTCTTACCAACTTTTTTACTTACTGATATTCCTACTCTATTTATAGATTTTTTATTCTTATATATATAGAGAACTAATAGGTTATTTGAAAAAGACTTTCCCCTTCTATATACAGCTCTAAATTCTGCATTCTTTCTTATTTTAGTTTCTTTCATTTATACTTTGCTCCTTTTTTCTGCAGTTGCAGAAAAAGGCCACAAAAGCGGCCCTTATGCTGTTAATCTTTTTCTACCTTTTTGTCTTCTTCTCTTAAGAACATTTCTTCCAGATGCAGTACTCATTCTCTTTCTGAATCCATGCTCTTTCTTTCTTTGTTTCTTTTTTGGTTGATAAGTCATCCACATGTCGCTACACCCCCTTTTAAGTAAGTTATATTTACCTCTCCACATTACTTAAGTTTATGAGGACAATTACTGAAAACTAAGCTTCCTTAATTTAAAGTATTTAAGCCATATACCGGCTTTTTAAGGTTTTACTATTAAATTATATATTCATGAAGTTCCAATGTCAATATAAATTCTGTAACAACTAAAAGGTATAAAAATTTACCTGTTAATATTTTTTATTACTTTTTTTGTGGATAACTTCTTGAATAGGTTGTCAGGTTTTGATATTATTAATAGAGAGTTGTGAATAACTTTTATTTTTAACTACTTATCCACAACTGTTGATAACTTTGTGTATAACTTGTTCAATTTACTCTTGAAACTAGTATTTTATTCATATTATTGACTGATTTTCTGAGACTATTCACTATTTATGATGTTAATACTTTATTTTTCAAATTTGTTGATAACTTTTTTTATTTTAAATTGTAAACAAATTTATTAACATGTGAATATTTTAATGAACATTTGTCAAAAAAATATAATGGTGTTTATAATTTTGTTTATATACTGTTAATTTTTATTTTTTATCATTCTAGACTGGAGGATATAAGATGAATGCCCATCCAAAAGAAATATGGGAAAAGACTCTAAACATAATAAAAGGTGAACTTACAGAAGTAAGTTTTAACACATGGATTAAAAGTATAGATCCTATATCAATAGAAAATGACACCGTAAAATTAGGTGTTCCAAATGATTTTACTCGTGGAATACTTAATAGCAGATACAAAGATTTAATAGTTAATGCATTAAAACTTATAACATCAAAGAAGTATAATGTACAATTTACTATACTTTCTGAAGAAGATGTTGAATCCGATGAACCGAAACAAAAAAAAGAAAGAAAATCTAATATTATAGTTAATGATGAAATGTCTACTATGTTGAATCCGAAATATACTTTTAACTCTTTTGTCATTGGCAATAGCAATAGATTTGCCCATGCAGCGTCTTTAGCAGTAGCAGAAGCCCCTGCAAAGGCTTATAATCCCCTATTCATATATGGTGGAGTTGGTCTTGGAAAAACCCACTTAATGCATGCTATAGGGCATTACATACTAGAAAATAACCCAAGCTCAAAAGTTATGTATGTTTCCTCTGAGAAATTTACAAATGAGCTGATAAATTCGATTAAGGATGATAAAAATGAGCAATTTAGAAATAAATATAGAAACATAGATGTTCTATTAATCGATGATGTTCAATTTATTGGTGGTAAAGAAAGAACTCAGGAAGAATTTTTCCATACTTTTAATGCATTACACGAAGCTAACAAGCAAATAATTCTTTCAAGCGATAGACCACCAAAAGAAATCCCTACTCTCGAAGATAGATTGCGATCTAGATTTGAATGGGGACTTATAGCAGATATTCAACCACCAGATTTTGAAACCAGGATGGCTATCCTTAAGAAAAAAGCAGACGTAGAAAACCTAAATATACCGAATGAGGTTATGGTTTATATAGCTACAAAGATTAAAGCCAATATTAGAGAACTTGAAGGTGCTTTAATAAGAATTGTAGCATTTTCTTCTTTAACTAATAAAGAAATAAGTGTAGATCTAGCTTCAGAGGCACTAAAAGACATAATATCTAGTAAACAATCTAAACAAGTAACTATTGATTTAATTCAAGATGTAGTTGCAAATTACTTTAGTCTTAAAGTAGATGACTTAAAGTCTTCAAGAAGAACTAGAAATATAGCATTCCCAAGACAAATAGCTATGTACCTATGCAGAAAACTCACAGATATGTCGCTTCCTAAGATCGGAGAGGAGTTTGGCGGAAGAGATCACACTACAGTAATACATGCCTACGAAAAAATATCTGAAAATCTAAAGGTAGATGAAGGTCTACAAAATTCTGTAAGTGATCTTACTAAAAGAATAAACCAAAAATAAATTATTAACATGTGTTTATATTAGTTATATAATACATTGTGGATAACGAAATATAATCTATTTTGTTTTTACTTATGTGGATAAAGTCAATTTTTTATGATTTACTTATCCACAATTATTTTTTCTCAAAATTTAAGTGTATCAACAGCCTTATGGGTTATCCACATAACCACAGGCCCTACTACTATTACTACTAATAGTTAATAATTATCTAATCTAATACTATATCAAATTTATTGTGAATAAGGAGGCTACAAATAATGAAGTTCACATGTGAAAAATCAATATTACAAGAAGGTATATCCACAGCCCAAAAAGCTGTTACAGGAAAATCTACAATGCCTATTTTAAATGGAATTTTAATAAAAGCTAAGAATAATGAAATAACTTTAATTGGTTCAGATATAGATTTAAGTATAGAAACAAAAATAAAAGCTGAAATAATAGAAGAAGGAAATATAGTTATTGATGCAAGATTGTTTGGTGAAATAATTAGAAAGTTACCTAATGATGTAGTCAGCATAAACACAATAGAGAATAATTCTATAGAAATATTATGCCAAAAGTCTAGATTTACTCTCATACATATGAATGGAGAAGACTTTCCGTTACTTCCAAGTATTAATGAAAATATGATATTCTCTGTACCTCAAAGAATACTGAGAAATATGATAAAAAGTACGATATTTGCAACAGCACAGGATGAAACAAGGCCAATACTTACTGGCGTTTTATTTGAAATCAATAATAATAATTTAAATTTAGTAGCACTTGATGGTTATAGATTGGCTGTAAGATCTGAAAATTTAAGTACGGATAATGTCATAAGTGCAGTAATTCCAGGAAAAACTTTAAGTGAAGTATCTAAGATACTAGAAGAAGATGATGAAAATGTAAATATAACATTTACACCTAACCACATATTGTTTAATCTAGGTTACACTAAAATAATATCCAGACTTTTAGAAGGTGAGTTTATAAGATATAATTCTATAATTCCTGAAGAATATAATCTTAAGGTTATAGCAAAAAGAGGCGATTTATTACATTGCATAGAAAGAGCATCATTAATGGCTAAGGATGGTAACACAAACCTTATTAAATTAAGCATGGAAGAAGAAAATATGATTATAACATCTAATTCTCAATTGGGAATGGTAAGAGAAGAATTAAATATAATTTTGCAAGGTCAGTCTCTTCAAATTGCATTTAATTCTAAATATCTTATAGATGTTTTAAAAATTATGGAAGAAGAAGAGATTGTTATGGAATTCTCTAGTAGTGTAAGCCCTTGCGTTATTAGAAACAAAGAAATAAATAATTGTACTTATTTGGTATTACCTGTAAGGCTATTAAATAGTTAAATATAAATAAATGGAGATAGAAAGATGAAAGAAATAAAAATAAATACAGATTTTATAAAATTAGACTCATTCTTAAAATGGGTTGGAGCTGTATCATTAGGATCTGAGGCTAAAATGCTAATTCAAGAAGGTCATGTTAAAGTAAATGGAGAAATTGAAACTAGAAGAGGTAAAAAACTTAAGAGTGGTGACACTATTGATTTTGATGGAGAAATATATAGTATCTTGTAGTTTGCTGAGTAAAGATTTATTGTTAATTGTTAATTAAATATATTGTGATATAATTATATTTGGGTGTTTTTATGTATATTAAGTATTTACAACTTGCTAATTTTAGAAATTACAAAGAGTTAAGTGTCGATTTAAATAAAAGTATAAATGTTTTTATAGGCGATAACGCCCAAGGAAAAACAAACATTCTAGAAAGTATATATTATTGCAGTATTGGAAAGTCGCCTAGAACAACTAAGGATAAGGAACTTATAAATTGGAATGGAAAAGAGGCTTACATAAAAGTATATGTGGCAAAGGAAAGACTTGATAAAAAAATAGAGATAAAAATATTTAAAGAAGGAAAAAAAGGCATTAATGTAAATTCCATTAAGTTGAATAAAATTTCGGAATTAATTGGTGTTTTTAATGTGGTAATGTTTTCGCCAGAGGACTTAAAAATAGTTAAAGAATCTCCATTATACAGGAGGAAATTTCTAGATATAGAGTTGTGCAAATTAAGTAAAAAGTATTATTTCAACTTAGTCCAATATAATAAGGCATTAAATGAGAGAAATGCTATATTGAGAAGATGGAACGAACATAGCGGAAATATGCTTCAGGTCTATGATGAACAACTCTCTAAGTATGGAGCAGTTATTATCAAATTAAGAGAACAATATGTAAAAAAGCTAAGCGAAAAGGGTAGAATAATACATAGTGATATAACTACCGGTGCTGAGAATATAGAGTTTAAGTATGTTACGTCCATAAAAAACATGGATAAGGCAGAAGAGGAACTATTAGAGTTTTTTGCAGCAAATAGGAAAAAAGATATTGAAAAAAGAGTTACTTCTTTAGGACCTCATAGAGATGACTTTGATATAAGTATAAATGGAGTAGATACAAGAAGCTTTGGTTCACAAGGGCAACAAAGAACATCTGTTTTAACTATTAAGTTTGCCTCTTTGGAAATAATAAAAGATGTTACAGGGGAATATCCTGTACTTTTACTTGATGATGTATTATCTGAACTTGATATGAATAGGCAAAAATATATATTAAGCTCTATTAAGAACGTGCAAACTTTTATAACATGTACAGGTATTGGAGATATAAAAAGTTATTTAAAGGATGAGGCACAATTATTTATGGTTAAAAATGGAATAGTGAGCAAAGTTTAGAGTTTGAAAGGAGATTATTTTATGTTCCTACATTTAGGAGAAAATATAGTTGTACCAATAAAAGATATAATCGGTATATTTGATGTTGAAACTTCAATGTATAGTTCTGATACTATTCAATTTTTAAGAATGGCAGAAGAGGACGGATTTGTTCAAAGAATTACGAAAGATAAACCTAAATCTTTTATTATCGCCGAAGTTGATAAGAAGAGTAAGATTTATTTATCGCCTATATCTTCATCCACGTTAAACAAAAGATCAGAAACTTTATACTACGAACTTTAAGATAGGAGGATGAATATGTCTGAAAATAAAAATGAAGTTTATGATGAAAGTCAGATACAGGTATTAGAAGGGTTAGAAGCAGTAAGAAAAAGGCCAGGAATGTATATAGGTAGTACAAATGCAAGAGGGCTTCATCACTTAGTATACGAAATAGTTGATAACAGTATAGATGAGGCATTGGCGGGTTTTTGCGAAAATATAGATGTTTACATACATGAAGATAACTCCATAACTGTAGTTGATGATGGAAGGGGAATGCCTGTTGGAATACATCCTAAGATGCAAAAGCCTACTGTAGAAGTTATAATGACAGTACTTCATGCTGGAGGAAAATTTGGTGGTGGAGGATATAAAGTATCTGGTGGACTTCATGGTGTTGGAGCTTCAGTTGTAAATGCTTTGTCTGAGCTTTGTGAAGTTGAAGTTAAAAGAGAAGGACACATATGGAAACAAGTTTACAATAGAGGTAAAGCTGTAACAGACCTAGATTCTGTTGGTAATACTGAAGAACATGGAACAAAAACTCATTTCAAGCCAGATACTCAGATATTTGAGGAAACAGAGTATGACTATGATACTTTAGCTCAAAGGCTTAGAGAACTTGCCTTTCTAAATAAAGGAATAAGTATAACTTTATCAGATGAACGAAATGACAAGAAAGAAGTTTTTTACTATGAGGGCGGCATAAAATCATTTGTAGAGTATCTAAATAGAAACAAGGAAACCATTCAAAAAGAACCAATATATGTAGAAGGTAAGAAAGATGATTACAGCGTAGAGGTTGCTATTCAGTATAATGATGGGTATATTGAAAATATATTCTCTTTTGCTAATAATATAGACACTGCAGAAGGTGGAACACATCTATCCGGATTTAAATCGGCTCTAACTCGGGTTCTTAATGATTACGCAAAAAAGTTTGGAATATTAAAAGAAAGTGACAAAAACTTATCTGGAGAAGATATTAGAGAAGGTTTAACTGCAGTTGTATCAGTTAAACTTATTGATCCTCAATTTGAAGGTCAAACTAAAACTAAACTTGGAAATAGCGAAGTTCGTGGAATAGTTGACAACATAGTTGGTGAAGGAGTAAGTTCTTTCTTAGAAGAGAATCCTCAAATAGCTAAATCAATACTTGAAAAAGGATTAATGGCAGCAAGAGCAAGAGAAGCAGCTAGAAAAGCAAGAGAGCTTACAAGACGTAAATCTGTATTAGAAAGTACCTCCTTACCTGGTAAGCTAGCAGACTGTTCTTCTAAGGACCCTAAGGAATGTGAAATCTACTTGGTAGAGGGAGATTCTGCAGGTGGTTCAGCTAAACAGGGAAGAAATAGAAGATTTCAAGCTATATTACCTCTTCGTGGTAAAATAATGAATGTTGAAAAACAAAGATTAGATAAGATTTTAGGCTATGAAGAAATAAGATCTATGATAACAGCATTCGGTGGAGGAATAGGTAAAGACTTTGATATAGAAAAAATAAGATACGATAGAATAATTATAATGACAGATGCAGATGTAGATGGTGCACATATAAGAACATTGTTACTTACATTTTTTTATAGGTATATGAAGGAACTAGTGGACCAAGGACATGTATATGTAGCTCAACCACCACTTTATAAGCTTACTAAAAATAAAAAAGATTACTATGCATATAGTGATAAAGAATTAGAGCAATTACTTCAAGATGTAGGCGGAAAAGATAATAATACAAATATTCAAAGATACAAAGGTCTTGGAGAAATGGATGCCACACAGCTTTGGGATACTACTATGAATCCAGAAGAAAGAGTTCTACTTCAAGTAACAGTAGATGATGCTATGGCAGCTGATGAAATTTTCACTATACTTATGGGTGACAAGGTAGAGCCTCGTAGAGAGTTCATACAAGAAAATGCGAAAAAAGTTATAAACCTAGATATATAATAAAGAGGTGTAATTGATGTTTAATGAAGGAAAGGTTTTACCGATAGAGATAAGCCATGAAATGAAAAAAAGCTATATAGACTATGCCATGAGTGTTATCGTAGGTCGTGCATTACCAGATGTAAGAGATGGTTTAAAGCCTGTACATAGAAGAATTCTTTATTCAATGTATCAACTTGGATTAACTCCAGAAAAGGGATTTAGAAAGTGCGCAAGAATTGTTGGAGACGTGTTGGGTAAATATCATCCTCATGGAGACACAGCAGTTTATGATGCATTAGTTAGATTAGCACAGGATTTCTCTATTAGATATACACTTATTAATGGTCATGGAAACTTTGGATCTGTTGATGGTGATAGTGCCGCTGCAATGAGATATACAGAGGCTAAAATGAATAAAATAACACTGGAAATGTTAAGAGATATTAATAAAAATACAGTAGATTTTGTTCCAAATTTTGATGGAGAAGAACAAGAGCCTTCTGTAGTACCTTCAAGATTTCCTAACTTACTTGTTAATGGTTCAGCGGGAATTGCAGTAGGTATGGCTACTAATATACCGCCACATAACTTAACAGAAGTTATAAATGGAATAAATATTCTAATTGACAACCCAGAGTGTTCTATTTTAGATCTAATGTCTGAAATTAAGGGACCAGACTTTCCAACTTCAGGAATAATACACGGTACTTCAGGAATTAGATCTGCTTATGAAACTGGAAGAGGAAAAGTTGTTGTAAGAGCAAGAGCTGAGATAGAAGAAGAAAAGGGAAGACATAGAATTATCGTAACTGAGATACCTTATCAGGTTAATAAAGCAAGATTAATAGAAAATATAGCAGACTTAGTTAAAGACAAAAGAATAGAAGGTATATCAGACTTAAGAGATGAATCAGACAGAGATGGTATGAGAATAGTAATAGAACTAAAAAGGGATGCAAATCCTAATATAGTACTAAATCAACTTTATAAGCATACTAAGATGCAAGATACGTTTGGTATCATTATGCTTGCTTTAGTAAATAATGAACCTCAAGTTTTAAATTTAAAACAAGTTCTTGTTCACTATTTAGATTTTCAAAAGGAAGTTATAAGAAGAAGAACTAAGTTTGATCTAGATAAGGCCCTTGCTCGTGCTCATATCTTAGAAGGGTTAAGAATTGCACTTGATCATATAGACGAAGTTATAAACCTAATAAGAGCATCAAGAAATACTGAAGAAGCTAGAAATGGACTTATAAGTAAGTTTAACTTATCTGAAAAACAAGCTCAGGCCATACTTGATATGAGATTACAAAGACTTACGGGATTAGAAAGAGAAAAAATTGAAGATGAATACAATGAATTAATGAAGAGTGTTACTTATTTTAGAGAAGTTCTAGAAAAAGAAGAGCTAGTATTAAAAATAATAAAAGAAGAATTAATGGAAATAAAGAGCAAATATGGTGACGAAAGAAAAACAGAGATACAGAAAAATGACAATGAGATTAATATAGAGGATTTAATACAAGAACAAGAAGTAGTTATAACCCTTACTCATGCTGGCTACATAAAGAGAATAGCTGCAGATACCTATTCAGCTCAAAAAAGAGGGGGAAAGGGAATACAGGCAATGGCTACAAAAGAAGATGATTTTGTAGAGCACATGTTTATTACTTCTACTCATAACATTATTTTATTCTTTACCAACAAAGGAAGAGTATATAAGTTAAAAGGATATGAAATACCAGAGGCAGGAAGAACTGCAAAGGGAACCAATCTTATAAATTTAATACCTATGGAAGCTGAGGAACGAATACAAGCAGTTATAACCTTTAAAGAAGTGGATAAAAATAATTATTTCATAATGGGAACAAAAGAAGGATTAGTAAAGAAGACTCAGGTAAGCCAATATTCTTCAGCAAGAAAGAATGGTATAAATGCAATAAACCTAAAAGATGGAGATGAACTTATAGGTGTTAGAATGACCACAGGAGAAAGTGAAATAATTATATTCACTAGAAATGGCTACGCTATAAGATTTAATGAAACAGACGTAAGGCCTATGGGAAGAACCGCCACTGGGGTAAGAGGTATAACCCTAAGAGAAGGGGACATAGCTGTTACTATGGATATCGTGGAAGAGGATCATGATGTTCTAGTTATAAGTGAAAATGGATTCGGAAAAAGAACACCAGTAACAGAATATACTGCCCATAGAAGAGGTGGAAAAGGAATAATAACTTATAAGATAACAGAAAAAACAGGTTCTATTGTTGGTGCAAGGGTTGTAAAAGACGGAGACGAGATGATGCTCATCAACAGTAGTAATGTTGCTATAAGACTTAATGTATCTGATATATCAACAACAAGCAGAAACGCTATGGGTGTTACGTTGATGAAAACAGAAGAGGATGAAAAAGTTGTAGCTACCGCAAAAATTAACTGCGAAGATGCAGTTGAAGTTGAAGAAATATTAGATAGCGATGTTGAAAATGATATAAATAAACTATAATAATAATTCCCTGTTTGTAGGATAAGACTTAAAGTCTGATTAAGACAAATAAGTCTCTTCTAAAGACAGGGAATTATTATTTTTTATAATAAAAGGATTGATATAGCTGATAACAAGTAAAACTATTCCTGGTGTATCAATATATAAAAAATGGAGTAAAGCTTAGATACAAATAGAAATATAATGATAAGTTATATAAAATAAGTTTGAACTTAATATATATATTTTATTTTTTGATAAAATATGTTTTGTCCTTAGCAAACAGGACAAAGACTTAATTTTACTTAGAAAATTATTGACAAGATTAAAATTAAGTTTTAAGATGTAAAAGTCATCAAAAACGATGATTAAACCAAAAAATATTATTGACAAGTAATAACTTGTATGGTAATATTAAAAAGGTTCAATGATCCTTGAAAATTAAACAGAGTAAGGTAAGTAAAACTTATCTATAATAT
>NZ_JARUJP010000027.1:0-42855 GCF_033659955.1 Clostridium tanneri | reverse complement strand
TTAGTTTCTAATTGACAATTCCTTGAATTTAAGCTCTCAACTCACTATTAAATGCTCTGCTGTCAACCTAATTTCATTCGTCGAATTACCAACTGAATTATAAATTATGGTCGGGGTGACAGGGATTGAACCTGCGACCTCATGGTCCCAAACCACGCGCGCTCCCATCTGCGCCACACCCCGGCATTCAGGAATTTTCCTGAATTCGTTTCGTCGTTGTTGTTAACTCCTGACGACATAGATTATTCTACACGATATATTTATATTCGTCAACACTTATTTTAATCTTTTTTGGATTTTTTTATTTTTTTGTTCTAAATGCCTTTAATGCTTGGATTAATTTTGCCCTCTGTTATTTTAACAGTAGCTACACTGTTGAAGCCATCTCTTGATAAAGCTGGACTCCCAGGGTTCACAAACCATACTCCATTTTCATAAGCTATTTTTGATACATGTGTATGTCCAAAAAGTACTATATCAGCTTCTAACTCTAAGGCTTTATATTTTAGTCTAGATAAGTCGTATTTAACATCATACCTATGACCATGGGTTATAAATACTCTTTTGCCTTCTATAACCTCTAGCCTTTCACCCGGTACATCTACTGAAAAATCACAGTTTCCTTTAACGTTTATAATTGGCCCCTTATAATATTTAGCTATTTCATTAATATCCTGAACGTTATCTCCTAAGTGTATAATGATATCTGAGTCTTCCAGCTTTTTTACGGCACTTTCGATAACCCAGGTATATCTATGTGTATCACTTATTACTCCAATTAACAACTATTACCCCTCCATCATTAGTTCTTTCATTCTTCCTTCTAGCTTCTTTAATGCTTTTGCCCTGTGGCTAATGGAGTTCTTTAGTACAGCATCCATTTCTGCAAAGGTGACTTTATGTTCAGGTACATAAAATAGCGGATCATATCCAAATCCGTTTTCTCCTTTTTCTTCTTCTAAAATTATTCCTTCTACTTCCCCTTGAACCTTAATTACATTGTTAGAATCGATTATCAATACTATTGCACAAACAAACTTTCCTTTTCTCTCCTCTGTTTTTTTTCCTTGTAATAAGCCTATTAGTTTTTCGTTGTTCTTTTTATCATTTCCGTGTTCGCCTGCAAATCTAGCTGAATAAACTCCTGGTGCCCCTCCTAGGCAATCTACCATTAGTCCAGAATCATCTGCTAATACCATAGCATTATCAACCATCTTATAGATTTCATTAGCTTTAATGTAGGCGTTTTCTATAAAAGTCTCACCATTTTCTTCTACGTCAACATTTATTCCTGCCTCTTTTAAAGAAACTATCTCTATAGGGTATTTAGAAAGAATCTCCTTAATCTCTTTTATCTTTTTTACATTATTGCTTGCTACAATTAGTTTCTTCATTTTCTTTCACCTGTTCCTATCCATAATGAATCCATTTTTAAACTTTCCTTCTGAACCTGAATCATATGCTTAGCACCCTTTTCTGCTAAGTTCAATAAATCATTTAAATCAGCTCTTGAAAATGGACTCTGCTCACCAGTGCCTTGAACTTCTATAAACTCACCAGCACTTGTCATAACTACATTCATATCCACTTTTGCACGAGAATCTTCCTCATAGCATAAATCTAACATCTTTATATTATCTACAATTCCTACGCTTACTGCACTTACAAAATCCCTGATTGGATATACTGTAAATGGGGTTTGTTTGTGAAGTTTGTTAACAGCATCTACTAATGCCACGAATGCACCTGAAATGGATGCAGTTCTTGTACCTCCATCTGCTTGTATTACATCACAATCTATCCAGATAGTTTTTTCTCCGATTGCTTTTAGATCAACTATAGATCTTAGAGCTCTCCCTATGAGCCTTTGTATTTCCATTGTTCTGCCGTCTACTTTTCCTTTAGTTGAATCTCTAACTTTTCTAACCTGAGTTGCTCTAGGTATCATATTGTATTCACAAGTTATCCAGCCCTCTCCCTTGCCTTTTAGAAAAGGAGGAACTTTATCCTCTATTGAAGCTGTGCATATTACTTTTGTGTCTCCAGTCTCTATTAAAACTGATCCTTCTGCATATTTTGTATAGTTTCTTGTTATTTTTATATGCCTTGTTTGATCATTTTTTCTACTACCAATTCTCATTTTTTACCTCCAAAATAAACATAATAGTTCGTTACTTTCCACCTAATTATTATACAATATCTAGATAATATTGTGCATCTAATTTAAAATAATCACTCTACCTTTTCCTCTAGTACGAATAACTCATCCCTCTCTGGTGGAATCACTACCTCTTCCACACCACTAGTATTTACTAAAACACCTTTTCCTTTAGTAATTTTACCGATTATTGAAGCTTTGATACCTTCTTCCTGTAATAACTTTACTAACTTACTGCCATCTCTAGTGGTTATCAACATACTTCCAGATGATATAAGTCTTAGTGGGTCTATAGAGTATTTATCACATATCTTTGAGGTTATACTGCTTATTGGCATCTTACCTCTATAAACCTTAAAGCCTAGATTACTAGCCTCTGCAACTTCCCATAAAGCTCCTAAGACTCCCCCTTCTGTTATATCATGCATAGAGTTAACCCCTAGCTTTCCTGCAACGATTCCCTCTTTTACTACACTTATGTATTTCACATATTCCTTTGCTTCAGTTATCTCCTCTTCTGTAAGGATATCCTTAATACTATTTTCGTAATCATTTACTATTATACTGGTGCCCTCAAGACATAGTAATTTTGTAACTACTATATCATCTCCCTCATTTGCACCTGATGTAGCTACAGCTCTATTTTTTTCACCTTTTCCAATAACAGTACAAGATATAATCATTTTATTAACAGCCTTAGTAATTTCAGTATGACCACCTAATATCTCAATATTAAGCTTTACCGTCTCCTCTTTGATTTCATTCATAACTTTTTTTATATCTTCTATTGATGTATTTTCTGGTGCTAGTATAGTCACTAATATTCCTAAAGGTTCAATTCCACTAGATGCTATATCATTACAATTTATATGTACTGCCAACCGTCCAGCATTGGTTTCTGCACCTGTTATAGGGTCAGTAGAAAGAACACAGTCATAATCTCCAAAACTCACCACACTGCAATCCTCTCCTATTCCACTTCTAATTCTTACATCCTCCCTTCTAACCTGCCTGCTATCTTCTATTATACTCTTTAAATCATCCCAGTTTAATTTTCCAGCTTTCATAAAATTCTCTCCTTCTCACTAAAATAAACTAGCACTATTTTATAACCTACTTCATATTATTTATATAAGGATTAATTTATGGTAGGTGTATGTTTTTGAAATATATAGGACCTTTTCTAAGAATCAATAAATTAAAAAAAGAAAATATTGAGGAACAGCTTTTTTACCTAGCAAAAGAATCTCTAAATCAAATTGTACTTTACTCCAAATGTGGAGTGTGCACTTCTCTTAAGGATCTTAAGATAAAAAAGATATCCAACTTTGATATTAACACATTTAAAGATCTTTCTCCACTTCTATGCATATACAAAAAAGCAAGTCCAAAACTACTAAACGTCGATGACAAGCTTTGTTGGAATGAAGATAAATTTAAGAGAGAAGTAAACATAGATAGTAACTCCTACATGACATTATGTCTTTTAGAACTTTGTAGTTATTATGATAGTTTTAAAAACATAGATACAAATAAATATAACCTAGGAAAAATATACAGATCAGTTTGCAAAAGCCAATTAGAGTTTTATGCCACATATTTGAGAAACGACGAGGGAGTATTTATTGACAAAGGAAGCCAAAATAATATATACGATGAAGAGTTAAAGTTTGAGGAAAAAAACAAGAAATTCAGCTTTGCATCTCAAGCATTGCTTATGGCTGCATATTACAAATGTGCTCTACTAGTAGACGATGATAAAGAGAGCTATATGAACTTTTCCATAGATATATTAAACATGCTCATTCAGTATAAAGAAGATCTATATGAACTAAGTTCAGAAGAGCTGGTAAAGCTGTGCTTTGCATTAAATCTTTTCTACAAGTATTCAGAAAATGAAGCTTGTAAGCTTTTACTACTAGATTTGTCAGAACTCTTATGTGAAGAGAATTTATATGAAAGTCATATTATTTCAGCAGAAAAAGTGGATCTATCCTCAATGAAGTATATGAACTATATTTTGTTTTACAGGAACACAGGTATCATAAAATTTAAAGATAAAGCTGAAGCATTATATAAAAAGCTTCTAACTTTGTATGACCCTGAAAAAGGAATATTTATTAAAGAAACTGAGGATAAGGATATCAATTTTTCTTGTTTAGAAATTATGTCATATCTTTTGACTTGTCTAATCCATTCACATATAGCTGATGATAAAAACAAAAGTGAATCCATAGCTACTGATATTTTTAAACGTCAAGTTTTAGATTCGGGACTTGTGCTAAGCTGGCCTGAAGCTCCTGGTTTAAATGATGTTGAACGGTACAGAAACTTTTCTCTAAGACCTGAAGATTTAGTAGAGGAGCAGAATTTCAGAATGCCGTCAATACCAACTCCTGAAAGCTGTGAACTTGCTCCTGTATTTGCAAAACATGTTACCTATAACAAGAAGAAAGAAATTTTTAAAAATCCAAAGGCCTCCTTTGATGCAAATAAAAACTTATTAATATTTTTCTTAATTATAAGCTTTTTTAAACCAGAATGTATTCAAAGGTCAAATGATATAGATGAGGAGGAATGTAAAGATAAACCAAAATAAACCTTCCTGTTTCTGCACATAATAATATAACTATCTCACATCAACTATACAACTAATGAAAAATCACCGGATTTATAAGGAGGTATGTACATTATGATGAACATAAACTGTTCTGAGAACTGCATACACGAAAAAAACGGTAAGTGTAATCTGAATCATGTAACGCCCCTTTCAAGTATTATCAATACAGAAATTGATTGTGCTTATTTTACTCCAAAGCACTCTATAAAAAAAGCTCCCTCTTCAAAATAAGAGGGACTTTTTATTCTCCTACTTAAGCTTCAACTTTGATGTATACTTTATCCAGCTTTATGTTTCCCCTTTTATTTGTATATATACCGTCAATATTATTCTTTTTACATATTACACTATTAGTAAAATATAGTGGCACTATAGGCATGTCATCCATTAAAATATTTTCCGCTTCTCTTAGATCCTGAACTTTTTTAACCATATCCTTTTCTCTTTTGGCCCTTTCCACCCTTGTATCAAATTCAGCATTTTTATATCCAAATAAATTCATTTCTGATTCTGAAGTATATCTTTCTAGAAAGGATGGTGGATAGTCATAACTGCTTTCATAATTAACTTTAGCTATGTCATAATCATTTTCTCTTATCACTTGAGAAAATTCCTCTAAACTATAGCCTTTACACTGTACTTTTAGTTTTAGGTTCTCTCTTAACTGTTTAGCTATAGTGTCACAGATCTTTTTATTTTCCACTGAATCTAAGTATATTAACTTCAACTCTTCTTTGTTATTTTCATATTTACTTTTACTTATTAGGTCTAAAGCCTTAGCTTTTTCTGGTTCTACCGTAAAAATTTCTTTATTTAAATATTGACCATTCATTCCATCACTAACATTAGGTGGAATATAAGCAGTAGCAGGTTTAACTGTGTCATTTAATGCTTCTTTTGATATTTCTTTTCTGCTTACGGCTGCAGAAATGGATTTTCTGAGATTGGAATCCTGGATAACTCCTTCTTTTCTCAGATTAAAAACCAAGGTTCCTATACCATAGAATGGTATTTTACTTATCTTTCCAGAGGCTGAAAGATTACTTAATTCGCTTATAGGAGGATTGGTGAATATATCAATTTTACTGCTTTCAAAAGCAGCCAGTGAAGCTTCACTACTGTCAATAAATGTAACCATAATGTCCTCACTCTTTACTGAACTATTATTCCAGTATTCTTCATTCTTTTTTAACCTTGCATCTCCGTTATCTAAGATATTATCAATTTTATAACAGCCTGAATATAGTATGTTCTTATAATTTTTCTTCCAACTCACTAAGTCTTCATTTATCTTTCTAAGAGAATATATAGGTTCTGCTAGTATGTTTAAAAAATAGTTACAGGGATAATTTAGTCTTATTTCAAGAGTCTTTTCATCTAGTGCACGGACAGCAACATTGCTAAAGTCACCCTTGCCTTTTTTATAATCCTCTGCACCAAATATACAGTAGAGTTGCTTTGCATATACGTTATCTCTGTCTTTGTTTAGCACTTGAGAAAAGAAGGTTACAAAATCTTCAGCAGTAATATCTTCCCCATTGTTCCAAGTTGCAGTCTTCCTAATTTTAAAGGTATAACAGGTTTCATCTTTATTTAAACTCCAGCTTTCCGCTATAGCAGGTTTTATTTTCCCTTTTTCATCAGAAGTGACTAACCCTTCAAAAAGATTGATTAACAAATCTTGTTGTCTAAAATCGTGATTATTAAGCATAATTAGGTCCTCTGGTGATTTTCCAATATTATAAACAACATAGTTTCTAGTGCCTTCACTTTTTGTTCCTTGCACACTTTTTTCTACGCACCCATTAAATAATAGATTACTTAGAATTAATATATAACAAATAAGTTTTCTCATAATGCCTCCCTTATCTACCTATTTATTTAGTTATCTAAATTATTAACATATAAGGTATAAAATAAACAATTAGTAAAAAAAATCGGCAATTAACAATTGGTTATTGTTAATTGCCGTCTTTTTATTTATTGAGGTAAATACTCTAAAAAACTTAATTTGTTAAACTTTAACTGTCTTTTAATAAGTTTTATGCCATCTACCTTTTTTACTCTTTTACTAAATATACCCTTTTCATCTTTATTTATATTTTCCTCAAATACTCCTGTAGTGATATATATTCCTCTTTCAACTTTGCATATATCTAAGCGATTCAAAAATTCTCTATAATCTCTTAATAATACCCTATCCTTCTTATGATATTTGAATAATATAGTTCTTTCTGTCCCTATAAGTTTTATAATTAATAAATTTGATGTCTTCAAGAATATTTCGTATTGTATATTATAATTCCAACAATCTTTTGTTATATCTTCTGTTATAGAATCTATATTTATTTTCTTTAATTTTAACTTTCTTCTGTAGAGTTCATCCTGCCTAATCCTTAGATATGCTTTTTCTACTATACCACCCATCAAGCCTCCTCCTGAAAAATACTTACGTTATTTCATTATATGAGAGGATATTAAATTTTGATACAAATTACTGAATGAACTTTTATTCTCAAACTTATGTTTAGACTTTGATTTTTATGGTATAATACTTACGTATCTTAAAAATTTACACAAAATTCAAGATACTGCCACAAAAGTAAATTATTAAAGGTTATACGGAGGAGTTAGAATGATACTTGCCATAGAAATATTAGGTATACTCACTATGTGTACCATAATGTTTGTTTTAATATGGGGTTTTATACTTCTTAATCAAATATTAAACCAATTAAGATATAAGAATTATCTAATGGAAAAGCTTACCCAGCATATATATACTTTGGCACAAAAAGAAGAAGAGTTATCTGCAAACAACAATGCTGAGTAATCGCTATAGCTTTCTTATTTATAATAACTACATACTTGTGTTTCAATAGTAAATAATACACCCGGTTATGTTAAAAACAACATAACCGGGTGTATTTAAAAGGATTAAATTAATAACAAATCCACTTCAATCTCATCAAAGTAACAAACTTTCACTAGTATACCTTCATAAATATAAAAAATATGGTTCCAAAAGCTATTACCATACATGCTATAGGGTACAGCTTACTTCTAAGAGTATTATTTATTTCAAACATCTTGATAGACCAAAAAATCATCGTAAAAAATATACACCATTGTAATGTATAATAACTATCAAAATACTTTACATACATAAATTGATATGTAGTCAGAAGTGTTAATATTAGTGTAAGGATGGTAAAAGATACCCCTATCCATCCTAAGAAATTTATAGCCCTTCTCATTTTTCTCCTCCACACTAAAGTGCCTCATTCTCTGCACAAATCAGATCACTCTTATAATAGTCTTTTTTTAGGTTTTTGTAAATACCATTTTTTACAAACGACTCTTGTAGTTCTTACTTATTTTCCAGCAGCTCTTCAAACTCTTCTTCACTTATTATTTTTATTCCTAATTCTAATGCTTTATCGTATTTTGAGCCTGCTGCTTCTCCTGCTAAAAGATAGTCTGTTTTTTTGCTTACACTTCCTGAAACTTTAACTCCAAGAGATTCTAATTTTTCCTTTATGCTTGTTCTTGTATAGTTATTTAGGCTGCCTGTTACTACCATGGTCTTTCCATTAAAAGGAGTATCAGCTACTGTAATATGCTCTTGCTGTTCAGGTCTTACTCCTAATTGTAAAAGTTCATTTATACTTTTTATTATCTTATCGTCTTTGAAGAATTCTATTATACTTTTTGCAACTATGTCTCCTATATCCTGTACTGAAATAAGCTCATCAAAGTTAGCACTTTGTATCTTTTCTAAGGCTTTAAATTTTTTAACCAAGTCTGTAGCTGTCTTTTTTCCAACGTTAGGTATTCCGAGAGCATATATAAAAGATGCTAGGTCACAAGTCTTGCTTTTTTCTATTGCATCTAAAAGATTTTGAGCCTTTTTATCACCAAACTTATCTAAAGTTAACAGTTCCTCTTTCTTTAACCTGTATAAATCTGCGATAGATTTTATCTCTAGTTTTTCAAATAACTGCTCTGCAGTTTTTTCACTAAAACCTGCTATATTCACAGCTTCTCTACTTCCAAAGTGAACAATACTTTTTACCATTTGAGGTTTACATGATAAAGTGTTATCACAAAAATAATGAACTCCATCCTGTACCAAATCACTACCACAATAAGGACAATTTCCTGGCGGCTCAATTTCCTCACTGTTCTCTACAGTATCCTCTATTACCCCTATTATTTCAGGAATCACATCATTAGAACGACGAACTAACACGTCACAACCAATTCTTACTCCCTTTCTATGTATATCATCCATATTATTCAATGTAGCTCTTTTTACAGTAACCCCTGCTAGCTCTACTGGTTCTAGAATAGCTGTAGGTGTAACCCTTCCACTTCGTCCCACATTCCATTCCACCTCTAGAAGTTTTGTGGCTGCTTCCTCAGCTTCAAATTTATAGGCTATAGCCCACTTTGGGAACTTTACGGTATAGCCTAATACCTCTCTAGTTCTTATGTCGTCAATTACAACTACTATTCCATCTATGTCATAATCTAAGTCTTTTCTAATACTGTCAGCAGATTTTAACTCCTCTTCTACTTCTTCTATACTATTACATACCTTAATATAATCATCTTGAGGAAAACCCATTTTTTTAATGAATTCCATCATTTCAATATAGGTTTCAAATTCAGTTCCCTCATTATATCCCACGTCGTAGAAAAATGCTGATAAATTTCTTCTTGCAGTTTCTTTTACATTTAAGTTTCTTAGGGCACCTGCCGCACCATTTCTTAAATTTTTAAGAGGAGTATCTGCAATCCTATTGTAGCTTTCAAAAGCAGTCTGTGTCATTATTGCCTCACCATGCACTTCAATAACATGATTATTATCTATTCTCAGGGGCACAGATTTAATTGTTTTTACCTGAGCTGTTATGTCTTCTCCAGTTATCCCCGTACCTCTAGTAGCTGCTTTTATCAACAATCCATTTTCATCGTAAGTACAGTTTATGGTCAATCCGTCAAACTTTTTCGTTAGTACATATTTAAGTTCCGGAAGTTTATCCTCATGAGTTGAGTTATACTCTTCTATTGCTTTTTTATTTCTCTTGTGCCATTCCCTTATTCCTTCAAAGGTTTGTGATTTATCTAAACTCCAAAGCCTTCCTTTATGAGTGTATTTTTGAAACTCAGATAATATTACATCTCCAACCCTCTGTGTAGGGGAATAGCTTAATACTATTCCCGTATCCTTTTCTAGACAAACTAACTCGTCATATTTTTTATCATATTCTTTATCTGAAATAGTTGGATTATCTAATACATAATACTCATAGGAATGCCTGTTTAGTTCTTCCGCTAGTTCTTTAATTCTACTTAGTTTATCATTGTTATCTATCATAGGAAACCTCCTTATACTGCTTCTAAAGGTGCAACTCCATACATTAAATTTTTAATTCCCATTTTATCAAAGGCTATGGTAAGTCTTGTATTACTTCCATCTTTAGAAACACTTACAATGGTTCCTATTCCAAATTTACTATGTCTTACCTTAGCTCCTGCTTTAACATCTTCAGGCTTTAAATCATTAGCACTTTTTTGACTGTTAACAGCATCTGCTGCGGTATAAGCCATATTTGATACCTTAGGTGAAGAACTTTGTGAATTAAAGCTATTTCTACCTATGCTATCATTTATGCTTCTATTTACATTATTCGTTCTTGAGTTTACATTAGTATTTCCAAAACTACTAAAGCCTCTTCTTGAAGCTCCTTCCATCTCTTTTAAATCATTAGATATCTCATCTATAAAATCTGATTGAGAATAAGATACTGTTTTACCAAAAACTCTCCTGCTCTCTGCGGAAGTCATATACAATCTTTCCCTTGCTCTGGTTATTCCAACGTAACAAAGCCTTCTGGACTCCTCCATCTCATTGTAGTCATTTAAAGACTGTGTTCCAGGGAAAATACCATTTTCCATACCAACCATGAATACTATTGGAAACTCAAGTCCCTTTGCACTATGAACAGTCATCATTACAACAGTATTTGCATCTTCATCAAAATTATCTACATCTGAAACTAAAGTAACCTTTTCTAAAAATGCAGATAGCGACTTGTCCTCTGATGTGCTCTCAAACTCTACCGCTGCTGACACAAGTTCCTTTAAGTTTTCTATTCTACTTATAGCGTCTATCTCTTTTGATTCTTTGAGTTCTTTAAGATAACCTGTTGTATCTAAGATTTCTTTTATCAAGGCTGAAACAGATACTTGATCTCTAGTTCTTATAAAACTATTTACTAAACTTACAAACTTTTTAATTGAAGATATACTTCTTGCTGAGAGACTTAATACTTCTTCAATATCTAATAAAACGCTATACATACATTCATCCATAGAAGCTGCAAATTCTTGAACCTTTTGTACAGTGGCGTCTCCTATACTCCTCTTTGGAACATTTATTATTCTCCTTAAACTTACGTCATCAAGAGGATTATTTATAAATTTTAAATAAGCCATTATATCCTTTATTTCTTTTCTGTCATAGAACTTTAATCCTCCAATTATTCTATAAGGAATATTGGATTTCATAAACACATCTTCAAATACACGGGACTGTGCATTTGTTCTATAAAGTATGGCAAAATCCTTATAAGACTTATTTTCTTCTTCTCTAAATCTCTTAATTTGATTTGCTACATACATTCCCTCGTCAATATCGGAGTAGGCTCTATATATTTTGATTTTTTCACCATTTTCATCTTCAGTTCTAAGTATTTTATTTTTTCTGTAGGTATTATTTTTTATAACCTCATTAGCGGCTTTTAATATGTTTGCCTTTGACCTATAATTTTGCTCTAACTTTATAACCTTTGCCTCTGGATAGTCTTTCTCAAATTCTAATATATTTTTTATATCAGCACCTCTCCAGGCATATATACATTGGTCATCATCACCAACTACACATATGTTTTTCTGTTTGGCTGATAACAGTCTAACCAGCTCATACTGAGATTTATTAGTATCCTGATACTCATCTACCATTATGTACTGAAACTTTCTTTGATAAAACTCTAGTACATCCTCGTTCTTCTTGAAAAGTTCTACTGTTTTATAAATTAAATCATCAAAGTCTAAAGCATTATTATTTTTTAGCTTCTTTTGATATAAAAGATACATATCTGCAATTTTATTTAATCTAAAATTTTGTTCATTTTCTCTTTTAAACTGCTGTGGTGATACTAAGTTATCTTTTTGCTCACCAATCTTATTTATTATCTCTCTATCGGTTATATCTTTTTCATTTATATTTAATTCTTCCATGCACTGTTTTATAAGAACCTTCTGATCATAACTATCATATATGGCAAAATTCTTATTATACCCTAGTTTATCTATTTCCCTTCTTAGAATTCTTACACAGCTTGAGTGAAAAGTAGAGACCCACATATGATCTACTTCGTTACCAACTAGACCTCTAATTCTTTCTCTCATTTCTCCTGCTGCCTTATTAGTAAAGGTTATAGCTAAAATTTTAGAAGGATATATATTTAAGTCTTCAATCATATGAGCTATTCTATATGTCAGTACTCTTGTCTTACCTGATCCTGCACCAGCCAAAATTAATAGCGGTCCGTTTACAGTTACAGCCGCTTCATACTGTTCTTTATTTAAAAGCTTCTTTAAATCCATAAGTACTCACTCCCTAGTTTTTTTACTGCTTTTATGTTTAATATTATAACATTTTACTAATGGTTTAATCATTAAAAAAACAAAAAATGTGCTGATTTACCCACTGGCTATCAATGGCATCAACACATATTTATGTATAAAAATTACTATATTAATACAGTTCTCGTAAATGTATTTTCGTTATTTAATGTTTACTCTTTACTATCTATTCTTTCTAATACTATAGTATATCCATCACTACCATAATTTAAGCATCTGTTTACCCTACTTATAGTGGCAGTACTAGCTCCCGTAGCTGCTGCAATTTCAAGGTAGGTTTTCTTATCTCTCAGCATTTTTGCAACCTGAAGTCGCTGCTCCAATGCTTTTATTTCATTTATTGTACATATGTCATCGAAAAATCTATAGCACTCCTCTTTACTTTTTAAAGATAATATAGCTTCGCATAAAAAATCCATTGCTTCACTTTGTAACTTGGATTTATATTCGTCCATGAGCTCAACTCCTTATTTAATTATAGATATCTTAAGTATTGCCTTTTTCAATTCAATTCTATCACGTATTAAAGCATTAATCTATAACAATTACGATAATTTATCTGAATTGAATTAAATTTATTTTAAATACAAGTTAACTGTCAATAAGGATACATTATTAATTCTATTTTATGCAATAAAAAACAGCCCATTGGGGCATGGGCCGTTTACAATAAATAAAAAGGGGGCTATTTATTCCTTTTATTTATCCTTACAAAATAATTATATTAAAGGTTGTTTTAAATTTCAAGCTGTTTTGCAAATTTAATTGTAAAAAATATATTAATATGATTAAATTCAATTCATATTGTATTCATTTTTATATATTCTTATATTTAAACTAAACTTTTTTAAGAGTTTCGATTTCCTCTTGTGATAGCTCCCTATATTCTCCCTCTGCTAACTCTTCATCTAATCCAAGAGGACCAAACTTTATCCTTCTAAGGTAGATAACATTTTTGTCTCTGCTATTAAACATCCTCTTAACTTGGTGAAACTTTCCTTCCTGTATAGTTACATGAACTTTTGAACCATGTTCATCTGCTTGCAAAATTTCTAATTTAGCAGGCAGACACTCATAACCATCATCTAAAGTTATTCCTTCTTTAAAAGCTCTAATATCTTTTTCATCTACAGCCTTATCTATTTCTGCATAATAAACTTTATCTACGTGCCACTTAGGTGATAACAGTCTATGATTTAGCTCACCATCATTTGTAAGCAGTAATAATCCTACTGTATCTTTATCCAGTCTACCTACTGGAAAGGGTTTAAACACCTGATGTTCTGGTTCTAACAAATCTACCACTGTTTCGTCGTAGTTATCAAAGGTTGCAGAAACCACCCCATCTGGTTTGTTCATCATTAGATATATATGTTTTCTATAGTTAACTATTTCTCCAGATACTTTTATTTCACTGATTTCCGGGTCTATTTTCATACCACTATCACTAGCTGTTACATCATCAACCTCTACCATACCATCCTTTACAAGAGCTTTTACCTCTTTTCTTGTTCCATATCCAAGATTGGACAAAACCTTATCTAATCTATCCATGCCAAATCCTCCTAGCGCTTCTTATTCTACTATGTATTATAACCTTTAAATTGCAAAATAAAAACAGTCTAGTTAAAGACTGTTTTACTTTCCGTAATATTTCATGACTTTTTGTACATAATCTCTTGTTTCGTAAGGAAGCCTGGAAATTCCGCTGGTATCTTTTACCCCTCTATTTTGCAGCGTTCCTGGACCTGCGTTATATGCTGCTAATGCTAATTCCTTAGAATTCCCGTACATATCCAATAAGCCCTTTAAATACTTGGTTCCTCCCTCTACATTCTGCTGAACATCATAGGCATTAGAAACACCTAATGACCTTGCAGTACCAGGCATAAGTTGCATAAGCCCCATTGCTCCTGCATGAGATGTAGCTTTATGATCAAAGCTTGATTCCTGTTTTATAACTGCCAATATAAGATCTTTGTCTACTCCATATTTTTTAGATGCTCTGCTAACTGCTTCATCTATACTTATATTTCCGCTGCTAATATCACCTTTTACATCTTTGTATAGAGAGTTTAGTCTTTGACCAGCTCCATAGCCTAACTTGCTAAGATCTTCTTCTCCTAGCCCAAAGCTACTTAAATCTATATTTCCATCACTATCTGACATTGCTTTAGTTAAACTTTCCATAATAAGTGAAAAAGAATCTGAGTCTCCCGCAGCTTGCTTGAGAATTTGAGTCATCAATTGAAACTGCAAGAGCTGCTCCGCATTTTTATTATTATCTACTTTCATCATTTCACCAACCTCTTTATTCTTTACACTTATATGTTATCGTATCTTTTCATTAAATACTTTATATGCAAAAACTGTATATAATTAAATGGTTATCTATTATTAATCTTGTTATTGTTATTCTACTAAAAAAGCAAATGTATCATAATCCTCATAGGAAACCTTGCTCTGCTGACTTTTAGCAAGTACTAGTATTTTATATTCATCCTTACTAAATGGAATAAAGGTGTAGTAATTTTTTTTGCTGTAGTTTTGCACTAAATTCCAATCTCCTTTTTCCATAAGATAAAATTCATATACTACATCTTTTCCTCCTTCACTATGAACGGTGAAGGTTATAGACTCATTACATGAAAATTTAACTTTATCGCAGGTAACTTTAGTGTTGGTTACCGGAAAGGCTTCATGAACTTCTATTTTAACTTCTTTTTTACAATCGAAAGGCTTGTTACTTTTTACGCTCTTAGCAAAAATCTCTACAGTATATATTCCATTACATTTAGGCGTGAATACATATCCTTTTTCTTTTACAAAGTCTGTTTCTTCTACTTTATGGTTATTTATTTTTAATACATAATTTACAAGTACCTCTTTTGAATTTTGTGTTATTACGTTAAGGTTTATTCTATCTCCTACAACATGATATTCTCCTAAGGAAAAAATAACATGATCTAGGCTTGCAGGAATATAATCTAACACTTCTATGCTTATCAATTCGTGACAGTCATACTCCCTGTCAGAATATCTGTCCTTTACCATTATCTCTAGCTTATACTGCCCCTGTTCCTTAGGCATAAAATTCATCCAGTTACAAGTTCCATAATCTATTCTATCTAATTCTTCATTGTTCCTACTTACAATAAAAGAATATCTTAAATCAGTTCCTCCACTGGCATTGACAATTACCTGAATTTTTTCATTTACTAAAACTCTATCCTTCTTGTCAATTAATACATCATTAATAGCCACTGGTTCTTCGCTTTGCTCATCAATTACAAAGTCAAAACACTCTTCTACCTCGTAATTTCCTTCAAAAGATTTGTCCTTTGCCCATAACTTTATTTTATATTCTCCAGAAACCTTCCCCCTCCATATATAGGTATTACTTCTAATGTATCCAGAGTCCTCAGTGTACTCTCCTTCAACTATATATCTATATAAAAGTTCCTTTCCTCCAATAACATCTGCTTTTAATGTTATTGGAGTATCTACTAGCTGGGGAGAACTTAAATCACCAGTAAAACTTTTTATAATTAACTCTTTATATTTTTTTACCTTAAAATTTATCACTGCCCTCGTATCGAAACTGTTAGTAGAATACATATCTTTTGCTAAACACAAAAGCTTATAGTCGCCACTATTAGTTTCTATATAACTAACGACTTTTTTTGTAGAGTAATCCTGTACACATTTAACTTCTCCATTGGAACTTATCCTAAGAAATTTATATAATATATTTCTCCCCTCTTCATAAGAAGCCTCTACTTTAAAAATAAGCTCGGAATCTTCTACTAACTCTGAAGTTAAACACTTGAAGCTAATTATTTCGATTTCCTTTAAAGGAAGCACTTCAAATTCTACAATCTTGAAGTCATCACAGTTGCTCTCAGAATCAATATTTTTACATTCTACTAAAAGCTCTCCTTTTCCTTCAAACTTAGCCACCCAGGAGAGTGTATTATCTGCGGAATAATCTTTTATAATTTCCCAATCATCCTTAACTTTTAAGCAATATCTAAACATTAATAGTACTTTATCTGTATCTACAAACAAATTCAGCTTATCTCCTATCCTCAATTCGTACTGATCTAAGCTAACTGAATTTATAAGTTTTCCCTCACTCTTTCCTATTATATAGTCTACTCTAGATACGTAATCAAAGCTTTTGTCTCCATCTTTTCTCTTACCTTGTATCATTATTATATATTTCCCGTCTTCCTCTGGAATCCATTCTGCACTATTTTCCTCACTAAAATCCTTCAGTGTATCCCAAGTTCCATTACTGCCTATCATATACTTATATAGTAAATCTTCTTCTAAGTTGTTAATTATACTTATTGCTATTTTTGTATTCTTTTCTTGTGGACTCTCTAAATTACAACTTATAGTTAGTTCATTCATATCTACTACACATCCCCTGTTTATAATATCTCTAGATTACATTATACTATAGTTCCATATTTTGTAATAGGTTTTTATTAACATTTATATTACATTTTTATAATATAGTTATTATATAGTTTAAACTTTATATAGATTTTCACTGGAGGTTATTTTGATGATAATTTTTAATGCAGTTCTAAAAAACTTTAATAAAGTAACAGTTTCTGTAGACGATTTTTCCCAGTTTAGATCTTATAAATTTGAAATTAAAAATGGAAATTCTAAATTATCTATAGAAAAGTACTCTGTAGTAGATAACAACGTAACTCTTTTCCTAAAGGAAGAAGTAAATATAAAAAGTGAATGTTATATAAGTCACGAAAATCTGCATAAAAAGATACTATTTCACCCCCTATTCTCCACAAAGGATTTTGATAACAGATTTTATCATGATTTAGCCTTAGGTGCTATTTATAACCATGAATATACAATATTTAGAATATGGTCTCCTACTGCATCCAATATTAGTCTACTTCTCTATAGTAATGGAGAGCCCTCTATTGAAGAGGATAAGAAAGTGATAAATATGAAAGAAAGCAATGGACTTTGGTCTGTTTTAGTTAAGGGAGACTTGAATGGGTATTACTATAATTATGAAGTTGAAGTATACAATAAAGTAAACGAAGTAGTTGACCCCTATGCAAAATCAGTAAGTATCAATGGACTTAGGGGATTTATAGTGGATTTGTCAAAAACAAATCCCCACGGTTGGTACAAGGATACTGGTCCTAGTCTCGAAAATTATACAGACGCTATAATTTACGAAACTAGTATACGTGACATATCTATTTACCATGAAAGTGGGGTAGCCCATAAAGGAAAATTTCTAGCACTTACAGAAGACTCTACATTCTCCAGCAATAATCTACCTACTTGTTTAGATCATATTAAAGACTTAGGCATAACCCACCTACAACTTATGCCAATCTTTGATTTTAGCTACATCAGTGTAGATGAAAAACAGCCTTATAAATATAATTGGGGCTATGATCCTCAAAACTATAACGTTCCTGAAGGAAGCTATTCTACCAATCCCTACGACCCTATATGCAGAATATATGAGTTAAAGAAACTAATTTATCACCTACACCAGAATAATATAGCTGTAAATATGGATGTAGTATATAATCATGTTTTCGATGCTGCAAACAGTAACTTTGAAAAAATATTTCCTGAGTACTATTTTAGATATTTACAAAATGGAGCTCTCTCAAATGGAAGTGGTTGCGGAAACGATACTGCCTCTGAGCATTCCATGATGAGAAAGTTTATTATAGACTCCGTTCTCTACTGGTGCAAAGAATATCATATCGATGGCTTTAGATTTGATTTAATGGGATTACAGGATATAGATACAATGAACTCTCTACGTAAAAAACTTAGTGAATTCAAGAAAAATGTAATGATATATGGGGAAGGTTGGAACCTAAATACTTGTTTAGATGAAAGTCAAAAAGCTACCTATAACAATTCTAAAAAACTGCCTGGTATCGCATTTTTTAATGATAGAATAAGGGATTGCATAAAAGGAGATGTCTTTAATGCTGAAGAAAAAGGCTTTGCTACAGGGAAATCTCATAGTAGCAAAGAACTTATTAAACTTATTTGCTGTGACTTTCTAGCTCCTTCTCAGTCGGTGAACTATATATCATGTCATGATAATCTTACATTGTGGGATAAGATAGATTCCAGTTGTAAATATGAAAGCTTTGATACTAAAAAGAGAATGGCAAAATTGTGTGCTGCAATTATTCTCACTTCCCCAGGTATTCCTTTTATATATTCTGGAGAGGAATTTTGCAGAACCAAATATGGAGAGCATAATAGTTATAATAAGCCTGATAATATAAACTGGGTAGATTGGGCTAGAAAGGCTGAATTTATAGACGTTTTTAATTATTATAAAAATCTCATAAGCATAAGAAAGAACCATCCTGCCTTTAGAATTGACACTGCTGATAAAATAAAAGAACACCTGGTGATTTTGGATTATTATCCTGATAATACTATTGGTTTTATTTTAAAGGACTATGCTAACAATGATTCTTGGAAGGATATATTAGTTATTTTTAATGCTAATAAAAAAGATGTAATTATTGATCTTCCTGAAGGAAGATGGTATGTGGCATTGAAAGACAATACAGATATAAAGAAAAAAATTTCATATGAGGATACTATAGTTATACCTAGAATTTCAACCTGCATATTGTTTAAAATGTAGCTGCTGAAGTATCCTCTATATTAACACTATTTTGTAAAAATATTCTCATTAGTACTAAGGATAAGAACATATGTCTTAGGAAAAAATACTTTTGAGGAGAGTGATAGTATGTCTCATAAAATAGATAGATATGATCCAGAATACCCATATAAAAAGGAAGGCATAGATACAGGATTTTCTATAGAAGGATACCCTATAATCGAAAGAACCTCTAATGGGTTACTTTATCCGGAAGGCCCTAGAAATACTGTGGATATGAATTCCGTCAAAGATTCTATTAGTACCTCTTAGGTTTGAGTTTTATACTAAAACCTAAATTAAACTGTACCCTAATAGTAATATCATTACTGATTAGGGTATAGTTCTTTAGCCTGATTTATTAGTTTCAATAGATTATAATAAAGTCTTTCATCATCTTCCTTATTTCGCTTTTTAGGATTCGAGGTTCTGCCGCCACCTTTCCTAACTTTCGCAGAAATATGTCTTTCAAATAAAAGTTTCTCAATATTATTGTCATCATAAATATACCCTTTAGGGCTTATGGCATAAACTTTTTTACCAAGAACCATTGCTGCAACACCATAGTCCTGACTAACTACTATATCTCCTTTTTTAGCCTCGTTAGCTACAGCCATATCTACGCTTTGAAAACCCTTGTCCATATATTTTACTGTACTATAATTAGTAGTTATAATGTGGCTTATGTCACAAAACATAACAACCTCTAGACCATTTTCTTTGGCTGCTTTCTCTATTAAATCTTTACCTGGACAGGCATCTGCATCTACTAAAATTTTCATAGCCTACCTCCTTTTAATTTAATGTGATTTTAGAAAAATAACTCGACCTATAGTAGCTATGGAATCGCCAACTGTAGGTCAAGGTTATCCTTTTCTAATCTATTACTTAAGTCTTGCTTCTAACTGGGCTTTCATCTCTTCGTATCCTGGCTTACCAAGTAGAGCAAACATATTCTTTTTATAAGCTTCAACTCCTGGTTGATCAAATGGATTTACTCCCATTAGATATCCACTAATTCCACAAGCTTTTTCAAAGAAATATACTACATAACCAAAATAGTATGCAGTTAGTTCTGGTATACTTACAACAAAAGCTGGAACATCTCCGTCACTGTGAGCTAAAACTGTTCCTCTTAAAGCTTGATGGTTTACAAAATCCATAGTTTTGTCTGCTAAGAAGTTTAATCCATCTAGATTATCTTCATTCTTCTCTATAGTCACATCTTTTCTTGGTTTTTCAACATTTATAAATGTTTCAAATAGGACTCTTAAGCCCTCTTGTATATACTGACCCATAGAGTGTAGATCCGTTGAGAAGTCCGCAGCTGCTGGGAATATTCCCTTATTGTCTTTTCCTTCACTTTCTCCAAATAATTGTTTCCACCACTCACCAAAGTAATGCAAGCAAGGTTCAAAGTTAACTAACATTTCTGTAGTCTTACCTTTTCTGTATAACGCATTTCTAGCTGCAGCATATTTATAAGCATCATTGCTATTAATATCTGGGTTACTATAAGTCTCTCTTGCATCTGCCGCACCTTTCATCATTTCTTCAATGTCAATTCCTGCTGCTGCTATTGGTAGAAGCCCAACTGGTGTTAAAACTGAATATCTTCCTCCAACATCATCAGGAATTATAAAGGTTTCATAGCCTTCTGCATCAGCTAAAGTTTTTAATGCTCCTCTAGCTTTATCAGTTGTTGCAAATATTCTTTCCTTTGCTCCTTCTTTTCCATATTTCTTTTCCATCAAATCTTTGAAAATTCTGAAGGCAATAGCTGGTTCTGTAGTAGTACCAGATTTAGATATAACATTAACGGATATATCCATTCCATCAATAGTTTCTAGTAAATCTGTCATATATGTAGAGCTTATGTTATTTCCTACATAAAATATAGCTGGTCCTTTTCTCTTATCCTTTGATAAGCTTCCGTAGAAAGTATGTGTAAGCATTTCTATTGCGGCTCTAGCTCCTAAATATGAGCCACCTATTCCTATAACAATAAGAGCATCAGAATTACTTCTTATCTTTTCAGCAGCTTTCTTTATTCTATTAAATTCATCTTTGTCATAATTAACAGGTAGATCGACCCAACCTAAATAATCATTACCTGCACCTGTTCCTTCATGAAGCATTTTATGAGCCTCATTAACAAATGGTTGTAAACCTGTAACTTCATGCTCTTGTAGATAAGGCATTGCATTGCTTAAATCTAAAGTTAAACCTTTTTTTGACATAACTCTACCTCCCTGTTGAATATTAAGACCCAGTTTTAAATATAACTATTTAAAGTTCATTTAATTGAATAATTAGTATTCCCTTTTAAAACTTATCTTTTACTTAAACTAGTCCTAATTGAAATTCTATTCTAATATTATATATAAATCAAGCCACGACAATACATATTTTACAAATAAAGTATTTGTAACCATTTACAGCAGAAATATTTTTAACTTTATAAAGACTAAGTTTATTATTCACCTTCAATAGTTTTTTTAAACAAAAAAGTGTTTTTGATTATTTATATTTAGAAATAATCAAAAACACTTTTATATTATGCAAGTATTGGATTTACTATGTTTATTCTATTCCCACTCAATAGTTGCAGGTGGTTTTGAAGTTATGTCATAAACAATTCTGTTTACTCCCTTAACTTCGTTTACTATTCTTCTTGATACCTTATCTAAAATTTCATAAGGTATTCTAGCAAACTCTGAAGTCATTGCATCAGATGAAGTTACTGCTCTTAGTGCTATTGTATGACAATAAGTTCTTTCATCTCCCATAACTCCAACTGAACGTATATTAGGAAGGCAAGCAAAATACTGCCATATACTTTCATCAAGTTTTGCAATAGCTATTTCATCTCTAAAAATAGCATCCGCTTCTCTTACGATCTCTAATTTTTCTTCTGTTATTTCACCGAGAACTCTTATAGCAAGACCTGGTCCTGGGAACGGCTGTCTCCAAACTAGTTTATGAGGAATTCCTAATTCTTCCCCTACAGCTCTTACCTCATCCTTGAATAATTCTCTTAGTGGCTCTATAAGCTTAAATTGCATGTCTTCTGGAAGTCCTCCAACATTGTGGTGACTCTTTATTGTTGCAGATGTATCTGTTCCACTTTCAACTATATCTGGATATATAGTCCCTTGAACTAAAAAACTAATCTCTCCTAAATTATTAGCTTCTTCTTCAAATACTCTTATAAATTCTTCTCCTATAATTTTTCTCTTTTTCTCAGGGTCTGATACTCCTGCAAGCTTTCCTAAGAACCTATCCTTTGCATCTACTCTTATCAAATTCATATCAAATTGTTTTCTGAAGATATTTTCAACCTGATCTCCTTCATCTTTTCTAAGAAGACCATGGTCTACAAATATACAAGTTAATTGCTTTCCAATAGCCTTATGAACAAGCACCGCTGCTACTGATGAATCAACTCCACCGGATAGAGCACAAATTACTTTTTTATCTCCAACCTTTTCTTTTATAGCTTTAATTTGTTCCTCTGCAAAGGAAGACATAGACCAATCTCCCTTTAACTCACAAATTCTAAAAAGGAAGTTTGAAAGCATCTTCTTTCCGAAAGGTGTGTGCTCAACTTCTGGATGAAATTGAACCCCATATATCTTCTTTTCTACATTTTCCATAGCTGCTACCGGTGTCTGTGTTGTTGTTCCAATTATTCTAAAACCATCCGGTGCATTTTCTACATAATCCGTATGACTCATCCAGCAAATTTCATTCTCTTCTATTCCGTCAAATAATGTACAGGAGTTATCTAATTTAACTTCTGTTTTACCATATTCTCTTACCTCTGGACTTTTAACATTTCCTCCAAGAGTGTGAGCAATAAGCTGCTCACCGTAGCATATTCCAAGCACTGGTACACCTAATTCAAATATTTCCTTATCAATTCTAGGAGCACCCTCTCCATAAACGCTGTTAGGCCCACCTGTGAAAATTATCCCTCTAGGGCTTTTTTCCTTTATTTTATCTATTGAGTATGTGTATGGAACTATCTCACAGTACACATTATTTTCTCTAACTCTTCTTGCTATAAGTTGATTATATTGTCCACCAAAGTCTATTATTAAAACTAATTCTCTTTTCATCAGTTACCTCCAAGTTTTTTATTGATTTACACTATAATTTGGCGCTTCTTTAGTCATTGATATGTCATGTGGATGACTTTCTCTTAATCCTGATGATGTTTGAATTACAAAAGTAGCAGTTTCATATAATTCATGTAAAGTCTTAGATCCAAGATATCCCATGCCTGAGCGAATTCCACCTAAAAGTTGGAATATAGTTTCTGCAACATATCCTTTATAAGGCACTCTTCCTTCTACACCTTCAGGAACTAGTTTCTTATTACCTTCTTGGAAGTATCTATCTTTACTTCCACAAGCCATTGCCGATAAAGAACCCATTCCTCTGTACACCTTATAACTTCTTCCTTGATATATCTCTGTTTCTCCTGGTGACTCTTCACAGCCAGCAAACATTGACCCCATCATAGCTACCTTAGCTCCCGCTGCTAAAGCCTTTACTATGTCTCCAGAATACTTAATACCACCATCTGCAATAACTGGAACTCCGTACTTATTTGCTTCTTCCACACAATCCATTACTGCTGTAAGCTGTGGTACTCCAACTCCTGCTACAACTCTAGTTGTACAAATAGATCCTGGTCCTATACCTACTTTAATACAGTCTGCACCTGCAAGAATTAAATCTCTTGTTGCTTCGGCTGTAGCAACATTACCTGCAATAACTTGTATATCCGGATAATTTTCCTTAATAGTTCTAACTGCATCTATAACTCCTTTGGAATGTCCATGAGCTGTATCTACTGTTATTACATCTACACCGGCTTCAATAAGAGCAGCTACACGCTTTAACATATCAGCAGTAACTCCTACAGCTGCACCACATAAAAGTCTGCCTCTCTCGTCTTTTGCACTATTAGGGAATATTTTTACCTTTTCAATGTCTTTTATAGTTATAAGTCCTTTTAAATTAAAATCTTTATCTACTAAAGGGAGTTTTTCTATTTTATGAGTTTTAAGAATTTCTTTTGCTTCTTCTATAGTAGTATTTTCAGGAGCTGTAATTAGATTTTCGCTTGTCATAACCTCTGATACTTTTCTACCATAATTAGTTTCAAAAACAATATCTCTGTTAGTTATTATTCCAACTAACTTTCCATCAACAGTTATAGGAACCCCTGATATTCTATATCTGCTCATAACAGCTAGCGCATCTTCTATAGTGTGCTCTGGAGAAAGATAAAAAGGATCTGTTATTACTCCGTTTTCCTGTCTTTTAACTTTGTCCACTTCTGCTGCTTGTTGTTCTATAGTCATATTCTTGTGTATGATACCTATTCCGCCCTCTCTTGCAATAGCTATTGCCATCTTAGATTCCGTAACAGTATCCATACCAGCACTCATAAGAGGTATATTTAATTTTATCTTCTTAGTTAAGTTTGTAGCTAAGGTAACCTCTTTTGGTAAAATCTCTGACTTATTTGGAACTAGAAGAACATCATCAAAAGTATATGCTTGTTTTAAAATTCTTGCCATTAGAACACACTCCCTTAAATTATAATTTGAATAAACAAAAAAACCACACTAATTGCACTATTACGTGAAATTAGTGTGGTTTTAGCCGTACCACAATAACTTCACTCATAGTCAGGAATTTACGGCTCCCGGTAGATACTCCCTGCCATATTCAGGGTATATACGAGTAAATTTAAAATCATTCAATTTTTCTTTCTTTCAAATTCATTGTTTACATTATTTTATTCAATTTTTATGCTTTTGTCAATTAATTTATGACGAAATTTTTAGAATATGCCATACCAAAGGAGTATTTTGTCTCCGAAAATTACGGTAAAGACTGCTGCCAGGGCAATAAAAGGCCCAAAGGGAATATAGTCTTTTCTGTTTTTTTTCTTTAAAGCTATAAGTATTAAGCTAATCACTGAGCCGAAGATAAAAGAGAAAAACAACATAACTATGGTTAGTTTTAAGCCTAGGAATAATCCGCTATAAAGACATATCTCTGCATCTCCCCAGCCCATTCCTTTGGTAAGGACTATTATTAGGGCTATGACTCCCCCACCTAGTAACCCTCCGTATATATACTGTTTGAAATCGCTATATAAATATCCGCTGGCTGCTATAAATGATAGAGCAAGTACAACTCCTACAATGGTTGTACTAAAATACACATCTGTAGTATCTAAATCAATAATTCCAACTACAATGAGAATGGTTATGAAAGCTATATATTTTAATGTTGTTAAGGTTAGTTCATATTTTATATATATTACAAGATACAATACTCCTGTTATAAATTCAATTACTGGATACCTTATAGATATCTTTTCTCCACAATGCCTACACTTGCCTTTTAATAGTAATAAGTAACTAAATATAGGAACTAGATCGTACCATTTTATTTCACTATCACAGTTGGTACAGTGAGATGGTGGATATGCTATAGATTGTCCTTTTGGTATCCTGTAAATACAAACGTTGAGGAAGCTTCCTATTATGAAGCCGAATATTGTTATAAATATACTAATTAATATATCCATTTTTTCCTCCAAATTGTTTACTAGATTAATATCTTAAAAAAATTGCTACACTAATTTAAATTACGCAACACAAAGCGTAAAACAGAAGCTTATCTTGCCCCTGTTTTGTCTTTAGCTTATTGTATCTATTTTTTCTTAAACATATCTGCTATGCTTTCAAAACCTGTATTTTTATCATAGAAATCATAAGCTTTACTTACGTCAAAATCCTTTCCGTCTCCCTGTATATATTGATAAAATATAATCTCTGCTAATATTACATCACTATTTATTATACTAGTTGCATTTTCATTATCATCTATTAAATTAGTGTTAGTATTGTCATTACTAGTTGTACCTTCTTTTTTATCCGTTACAAAACTACCTTTTGGAGTATCATTTGTATATATACCATTGTCAACTATTCCATCTACAACTAGCTTTCCGTTTAAACTTACCTTTGAAAAAGCTCCATCAAATTTTTTAGTTAACTTAACTGGATTGGAACTTACTGTAGTTTTATTACTGTTATATGATGTTTTAGTTTTGTTAGAACTATTATTATCTATACCTTCTTGTTCCTTTGCATCCTTATCCTTAGCTTCACTAGTTAAAATCTTAATACTTTTTATATTTAACTGCCGTTTTGTAATCCCCTGCAAATTTCTTATATACTGTTCGATATCATTCCTATTTCCACTTACCTTCAAGTCAATAGTCAGTTTCTGAAAGTTATTCTGTTTATCTTCTCTTTTATCCCCTTGGTCTTTTTTATCTTCTGCTGTTTTTTCCTGATCATCTTTCTCCCCTAAATCAAAATCCAACTCTTGTCCTTTTATATTATATTGTGCACATGATGTGTAAAAATCGTAAACCAGTTGAGGAGTATCAATTTGCTTAGGGGCCATACTGTCCAGAGTTTCCGAATTGCTTTTCAACTTTTCATTATCAGAAATAAGCTTTTCTAATTTCTTCTCACTTTCTTCAATTTTATTTATTTTATCCAGCACCTGGAAATAGGTGCTTTTTTGCTGATTTACTTGGTTAATCTTATTAGAAAAATATAGGTTATACACCGCATAGTTCACTGATAAAAATATGATAATTATAAGAGCAAGAAGTAAATTCTTTTGTTTGTTCATAAATACACATCCTTACAACGGTTTTACAATCTTTAGCGTAAACTTAACTTCCTTCTCACTATCGTCTAGTTTTATAGAATCTATTTCAATATGTTCAAATATATTCATTTTGTTTATTGCAATAACTAATTTCGCCTTGTCCAACGGACTATTTATATTTAATGACAAATCTATTTTGTCCCTATCAAAAAAAACTTCATTTACTGACACATCATTAGGTAGTCCATTTTTTAATGCCTCCAAATAAGAAATATAGTTAAAATTATCCTCTTCAATAATATTAAAATACTTTTCTTTATCTTGATACTTTTTATTCTGATCGCTTACTACCTTTATGTTTTTTTCTAAATCTTCTACTTGCTTTATCTTTTCACTGAACTTTCTTGTATCATATCTCATCATAGAAAATTTAAAATAACCAAAAGCAATTATCCATAGAAGAATTGATAAACCGGTAAAAACAAGAAGGATATTTCCTAAACCCAGTTTTTCAGAGTCTTTCTTATTTTCTGAGATTGCCTTAGTAAAATTAATAGATTTCTTATAATCATTCTTTTCTTTAATACTGCACCCAACTATATCACAATACATATTTATATCAATATTATTCACCGTTCTAATCTTTAAGTCGTTATCAGAGATTCCACATACTATTTCAATATCAAACTGGGACTCTAAACTTTTGTAGAGTTCCTTTTCCTGCCACTTTTCACCTATAAGATATATCTGATTAACTCTATTACCAAAGTGTCGTGTAGAGTAGAAATTTAAAAAATACCCTATATTGTCAACTAACTGATTATATCTCTCCTCTATATCTCCATAACTATCGCTCTGAAGAGTGGAATACAGAAATATATTCCCATTATCTAATATAGTAATAATATTTTTATTCTCATTTAAGTCTAAAACAGCAACACTTTGCTCTTTCAAGTATTGAAACATACTAGCAATGCTATCGGGATAAATAGTTATTTTCTCACAATCTAAATCGCAGGATTCAACGAATGAATATATATCATTTAGCTTAGTCCTTGGAAAAGCACATAAAACTACATTTAACTTTTTGTTCTTCCTTCCCTTAGAACTTATAACCTTATAATCAAAATAATAATCATTTAGGTTAACAGTAAAATACTCAGATAAGTTATTACTTATAAATTTTTTTAAGTCCTTCTTTCCAATAAAGGGAGTTTCTATAAGTCTTGTAATTATACCTTCGAGAGAAATAACAGCCTTTGCTTTCTTACTTTTTACTTTTCTTGCACTCAAAAGTTTTTCAATTTGATTTATATTTTCTTCACTGTTATAAAGTAAATTACCACCTTCATAAACAGGTATAAATGTATCTACACTCTTTACGGTAATTTTTTTAAAGTTTTTTGATACCACTGCAACTTGAAAGTTATCCTCATTAAATCTAAAAATCAATTCCTCTGAAGTAAACAACTTTATTAACCTCCCAACAACACTAAAAACTATTTTATAGTGTTGGACATCTGAAGTATAGGAAGGGCCATCCCTATTACAACGAAACCTACGATAAGCCCTATAATTAAGGTAAAGGCTGGTTCTACTAGAGCCATCACTTTGCTAATTCCTTGCTCAACTCTTTTATCATAAATTAAAGTTAATCTGTTTAACATTTCTTCAAGCTTTCCTGTTTCTTCTCCTATTCTTAACATTTCAAGTGCCAGAGGATCTAACATTTTTTCTTTTTCCAGTGAATCAGCAATTCTAGCTCCAGTTACTATTTCACTTCTTGCAGCTGCTATTCTTTTCGCTATATTCATATTTCCAATAACTAATTCCATGCTTTCAAAGGCTGTTAAAATAGGAACTGCTGACCTTAAAAAGATAGCCATGCTTCTACTAAATCTATTAGTTATTATGTCACTATTTAATTTCCCAATCACTGGCAGCCTTAAAAGCATAGTATCTAATAAGTATTTTACTTTACCGACTTTCTTAATATATCTTGCTAATATTACTAATAACACTATTAATAATATTACCTGCGCAAAATTGTTATTTATAATATTCATAAACATCAATAATACTTTAGTTATAGCTGGAAGATTCTCATTGTCGGTGTATATGTCTCCAAGCTTTCCAAAGATGAAGTAATTAAAAAATAATAACATTGCAATTGAAACAAACAGCATAATAGACGGATATATTGATGCATTTTTCACTTTGCTTCTTAAATAAGCTTCTCTTTCATAATATTCTTCCATATTAAATAGCACTTCATCTACATTACCACTTAATTCTCCTGATTTAACCATGTCCGTCAAAAGCTTCGGAAAATAGCCAGTGGCTTCTATAGATGTTCCCAAGGTCTCTCCACTTCTTATATACTTAATGATGCTGTCTATTTCTTCTTTGAAGTTTTTATTTTGCATCTTAATTATTTCAAGACCGTTTATTATATTTAAACCTGCATTTATTATAGTTGCCATTTGACCACAAAACGCAGCGACTTCTTCATTCTTCATTTTTCTTTTGAAAACTCTTAAATTTTTAAGCTCAGTTTTTTTTCTTATGTCAATTATTGATAACCCTTTAACCTTGATTTTTTCCCTTGCAAGCTCTATTTCTTCTTCCTCAATTTCTCCTGTCACTATATTCAAGCTAGAATCATAGGCCTTATATATAAATTTCTGCATATCAATCTACCCTCTAATATCCATAAGTTACTCTAAGCATTTCTTCTGTAGTAGTTATTCCTCCAATAACCTTAGACACACATGCCTCTCTTAGAAGCCTTGTACCATTTTCCTTTAACTTACTCTCAATTATACTCTCTGGCTGCTTATTATCTATTAACAACCTTATCTCTCTATCGATTTCTACTATTTCAAAAATTCCTGTTCTTCCTTTATAACCAGTATTGTTACACAGACTACACCCTGTCCCTCTTTTTAGTAATATCTGATTACTTAGACCTAAAATTTTCATTTCTCTTTCATCACTGACGTATTCTTCTATACAATTAGGGCATATTTTTCTAATAAGTCTTTGTGCTACTATTCCAATTACTGTAGAAGACAACAAAAATGGTGCCATCCCCATATCCTCTAATCTAGTTATAGTACCTATTGCATTATTAGTATGAATAGTGGAAAGAACTAAGTGACCTGTAAGTGCTGCCCTTATAGATATTTCAGCAGTTTCCTCATCTCTTATCTCACCTACTAGAATTATATCCGGGTCTTGTCTTAGTATACTTCTTAATCCTGCTGCAAAATCAAAGCCTATTTTATTATTCACCTGCATTTGATTAATTCCCTTAAAATAATATTCTACAGGATCCTCTATTGTAATGATATTTTTGGAAACATCATTAAGAATACTTAGCATGGAATATAGACTTGTGGTTTTACCACTTCCTGTAGGTCCAGATACTAATATTATTCCATAGGGCTTAGACATAATCCTCTTTAATTTTAATAAATCTTCTTTTTCTATACCAGCTTTCTCTAAAGAAAGAGAAAAATTAGTTTTATCTAGAAGCCTCATAACTACTTTTTCGCCAAACATAGTTGGTGCAAGAGAAATTCTTAAATCAATATTCTTCTGCTTCGCTCTAAAATTAATTCTTCCATCCTGAGGTATTCTCTTTTCTGCAATATTTAGCCCTGCCATTATTTTAAGTCTACTGACTACAGGATCAAGCATACCTATATTAATCTTCATAATTTCCCTTAAAACGCCGTCAACCCTAAATCTTACTCTCATTTCAGTTTCATCTGGCTCTATATGAATATCTGAAGCATTATTAATGATTGCATTCTCCAATATAGTGTTTATAAATTTAATTATAGGCGCTGCTGCTTCATCCTCTACTTCTTCTTGGCTAACGGTATTCTTATATCCATAAACCTTTCCATAATCATTAGCTGCTTCCTGTGCCCTATTTTTCCCGTAATATCTTTCTATATTTTCAATTATACTCTTCCTTAAGGCTATAGCAACTCTTGTTACATATCCTGTAGCAACTCTTATATCTTCAATAGCAAAATAGTTTAGTGGGTCACTCATAACTACTAAAAGCTGTCCATTTATAATATCTACAGGAAGAATTTCATGCTTTCTTGCCATAGATTCTGGGATTATATCTATAATTTCTTGCTTTATTGTTATGTTATCTAGGTTTATTGATTGTATACTTAGCTGTCTTTTAACAGCTTCTACAATTTGTTCTTCTGTAACGAAGCCTTCATTAACTAGAAGTTCACCAAGTTTTTCTCCCTTTTGTTTTTGAATAATTAAGGCCTTGTTTAGCACATCCTCTGTTACCAGCCCTGAGTCTATTAGAATTTCTCCTAACCTTTTTCTAACCTTAGCCATAATATACTCCTTTCTTCTAGCATCTTAATTTGCTCCAATTTTCTACGGACTATTTTTATCTATAATATATGGTGAGCTGAAAGATGAACGGCTTACTTTTATGCCATTAATTATACCTTCATTTATCAGCCATGGATTTCCCGACAATTTAATTTCTCCTTTATTATTTTTACTGTTTCCACCACCACTCACATCAAAATTTGATTTACTACAATCTAACGCTCCACCTGCTGTAAAATCTATATTTCCCCCTCCACTTATAGATATATTAGCCTCTTTTATTGCCAAGGCTCCTTTTCCATCTATTGATATCTCGCCGCCACCATCAATTTGAATCTTGGATTGTTGAGCCGAAATCGATCCATTTGCCTTTAAAAAAATCCCTCCATTTCCATAACAATCTAAAGTAACTCCGTTACAATTAATCTCGCTCTTTGTCTGTAATAATATTGATTTATTAGTAGTCAGTGTAACTCCTTTTTTCACAAAAATTCCTCCTTCTACTATAAATCTTATATCCTTACCATAAGTTCTAGATAGATCCTTTCCAATTACAAGTTCCCAGGACGTATTTGTATACTTTTTATCCTCATTCGAATCATATGGTGAAGCCACCTTATAATCATCCCCATTAAATCTCCTATCACCATTTGTATCAATAAATATCTCGCTTTCTGTACCTTCACCCGGTATTTCCGGATCTGGTATTTCTGGCTTAGTAATAACTACATCTTTTATAGTGCTGACTATAAACTTATTTTTTTTATCAGTATTAAACTTATCTTTTAACGCTACTGTCACTTCATAAAATTTATTAGACTCGTTAAGATATATAATAAATCCTTCTTCTGATACATTTTCTATCAAAACCATTTTTCCATCTTTATTAGAATGACGCTCTATTCTATATAAGTTATCATCATTTATTTTTCCGGTGTTGATTTTATAATACTTTATATCGCCAATTTCATAAATAGGTGCTTTCCCCTTTTTAGCATCATCGCTGAGACTATTATCAATAAAACTACTTGAAGACTGAAGATCCCTACTTAACCATGTATTTACCACTCTAATATCTTCATTATTCTTGATATTGCTATTTTGTTTACTAAAGAATGTGTTAGATGAATTAATAACATCGTAGGTTATAGCAACAATCACTCCCAGTATGGCTACAGATATCATTAATTCCACTAAAGTAAACCCTTTTTTATACCTTCTCATTTATCCTCCTGCCAACTTTCAATTTTTCCTGTTTCTATATTAATAATAGCTTTTAATCCATATTGGGTTCCTTTTGTGGTAGTTCCTGTAGATTTGATAACTCCCCTTTTTTTCTGTGATGTATTGTCTAGCTGATAACTAAAACTATACTTTCCTATATCATTTATGCTTAACAAGTTACTGCTTACTTCTCTACTATCAAAATAACTTATTTCCTCGTATTTGTCTTCTTTGTTCATATCACTAATTTTTTTATTATATAAATATACAGCATGCTCTATTCCCGCTTCTGCAAGATACTTGGCAGATTGCCTTTCTTCTGATGCCCTTCTAGTTCTAATTTCATTATTCATTGAAGTCAATAGTATTCCACTTAGTGATATCAAAATTAGCCCTGCCAGCATTGCTATAAAAAGAGCACTTCCTTTTTTAATCTTATTTACGTTATACATAGGCATAATCCTCTATAACTATTAATTTTTTATTTTCCAAGGTATAAAGTTGTACCTAGTTTTAGTGAATTGTTATCTTGAGGCTTAACTTCAATCTTTATATCTATAAGGTCCTCTGCCTTTTCACTTAAAGTCAGCTTCAAATCATAATTTATTCCTTCTGAGACTTCTCCAGCATACTTTTCATCTATTTTCTTTAAGTTTTTATGGAATACTCCTGTTGAGTAAATATAATCTTCATCCTTGAGAAAGTCCTGTAAATCTGTTAAATCACTTAATGTATTTTTGTTTGCTTTGATTTTCTCTAATTCATTCTGTGCTATTATCAGGGAGTTCAGTTTTTGTTCACTGGTGTTAGATGATTTTATGCCCACATAGGATACATTGGAAAAGATAAGTACAGTGATGCTGATTAAGAGCATAGCTATTATGACTTCTATTAATGTAAATCCTTTTTTCCTGTTCTTAATCATATAACTATGCCCCCTTTTCTATAAAAGTAACTATATAATCATTTTAACGTAAATGACCACATAGTTACTTTATGATATAAGTAAATTGCATTAATCATGCCCTTCCGCCATATTTGAGCCAGCACCTGTACCCCTCTTAACATTTTCAGCATTCTCTACGATAGTCCAAGTAACCCAGCTAGTATTTGATCCCTGCCATTGGATTTTACCCTTTGATGCCCCATCAGTGTTGTCTATTGTTTTATCAAGCATGTCAGCTATTCCTTTAGAATTACTCACTCCATTTAATGATATTTCTAGCACTAAATTATTATTATTGCTACCTATTTTTCTATAATCCAACTGGTAATTAAATTCGCTTTCTTCTCCTCCTGAATTAAATGGGTTTTTAGGCCATCGCTCTAGATAAGGTCCATTCCAACCGTTAACTCCTGTTATACCACTTTCACTCGGTGCTTTTAAGTAAGTTTCCTTATTTGTTTGTCCAGTACCAATTATGCGCGGCCATTGTCCTGTATCTCCATAGTAGTGCAAGGTTGCTGCCTCTACTGCTTTACAGTCTCCAACTAATCTGCTAACTTTGCTCTTTTCAATTGCCTTAAAAGCATTTGGTGCTACAACTGCTGCTAGTATTGCTATTATTGCAATTACTACTAGTAACTCCACTAAGGTAAATCCTTTTTTATGTTTGAATCTCATTAACATAATTCCCTCCAATTTAAACTGTTCTTATTCTTATATTCAAAAATTAGTGCATTTAAATTAATGCACTAATTTTTAACAAATATATTGTTAAGTACTTTAATCCTAAAGCTTTTCCTGTATTTTCTGTTTGGTAACTACATTATTACACTTTAAGATTTAAAACCCGTAATCACTGCCCTTTATTAAAAGCAATAATGCCTCACCATTTTTCTTATACATTTTAATTTTCATAGTTCCTCTCTTAACTCTTGCACTTACTTGGAATCTAAAATTTATTCTTAATTTTATTGTTCAGAAATAACTAAATAAACCGTAGTTGATGATGATCTTACAATACCTGAATCAGCATCCGATGTTCCTCCATCTAGATCAGTTTCTAACTTTTCTATAGCTTTACTGTTTACATCTTCTAATTTTAGTGCTTTTGTGCTGGCAGTTAATCCAAATCCAGTTGCATCCACACCTTCAACGAATTCATAATCTCCGCCCCATGGATTTTTACTCTTCCACTTCTCCATATAAGGACCATTCCAACCTTCTTTGGAGTCATCTTTTACGAATCCATCTTCATCAGCCTCATCACCTGGCCACTTACCAGTATCTGAATAATAGCTCAATGCCGCTGTCTTAACCGCCTTAAAGTCTGACTCCGCTGCCGATACCTTACTCTTTTCAATTGCTTTAAAGGCATTTGGTGCTACCACTGCTGCTAGTATTGCTATTATTGCTATAACTACTAACAATTCTACTAATGTAAAACCTTTTTTTACAGCTTGTTTAATTTTCAATAAAACCCCTTCCTTTCAAAAAAACTATTTATGTAATAAAGATTTTACTACTAAAATCTCTATTTTCTAGTTAACCTCTTGGTAAAATAATTATGGTCAAATATCTTTTATCCATTAGTTATTACTCATTGAAAATTTTACACTATGTTGACATATACAAAATCATAGATGTTAGATATGAATCAAGTTCGCCTTGTTGTGAATTAGTATCAATTCTTAAAGGTAGATTATTACATGTATTGTATTATTATATTCGCAACAACTACTAAAGAAGGCATGTCTATAAAAATAATTACAAAAATCACTATATTTAGGTTAAAATAAACCCCTATATCCATAAACACATTTACGAATATAGGGGTGGTTGCATCACTAACTCCATACATCCAAGATGCCCAAATAAAGCATGTACTTCACAGTTTCCCTTAACTATTTATTTTATTGATTTAATTTTATCACCTCACCTAAATTTATTCAATATAAATTTACCAACATTGTAATATATATCCACAACCATCGCCCTAGTTACAATAAAAAAACGCCACATGCATAAGCACATGACGTTTTAATTATAATCTTAGTACATTCCGCCCATATCCATTCCTGGAGCACCTGGCATTGGTGCAGCATTCTTTTCTGGGATATCAACTACTGCAGCTTCAGTAGTTAAGAATGTTGCAGCTACTGATGCAGCATTTTGAAGTGCTGATCTTGTAACCTTAGTTGGGTCAACGATACCAACCTTTAACATGTTTACATACTTATCATGTAAAGCATCGTATCCCATTCCAACTTCGCTGTTTCTAACTTTATCAATTATTACTGAACCTTCAACACCAGCATTTGTAGCTATCTGTCTTACTGGTTCTTCTAGAGCTTTTCTGATTATGTCTATACCAACTTTGATATCTATAACATCAGAAGTTAACTCAGCAACCTGTGGGATTGCGTTAACGTAAGCTGTTCCACCACCTGCAACTATTCCTTCTTCAACAGCTGCTTTTGTAGCTGCTAGAGCATCTTCTATTCTTAACTTTCTTTCTTTTAATTCAGTTTCAGTTGCAGCACCAACTTTAATTACAGCTACTCCACCTGCTAATTTAGCAAGTCTTTCTTGTAATTTTTCTCTATCAAATTCTGAAGTAGTTTCTTCTATTTGTCTCTTTATTTGAGCTACTCTGTTATGGATTTCGTTCTTGTCGCCTCTTCCATTTACAATTACAGTATTCTCTTTTGAAACTTTAACAGATTCAGCTCTTCCAAGCATTTCTAGAGTAGTTTCTTTTAATTCTCTTCCTAATTCTTCTGAAATTACTTCTCCGCCAGTAAGTATAGCTATGTCTTGAAGCATATCTTTTCTTCTGTCACCGAAGCCTGGAGCTTTTACTGCTACACAAGTAAATGTTCCTCTTAATTTGTTAAGAACTAAAGTAGGTAATGCTTCTCCTTCTACATCTTCAGCAATTATTAATAACTTTCTTCCTTGTTGAACAATCTGCTCAAGTACTGGTAATATATCTTGGATATTTGATATCTTCTTGTCTGTAATTAAGATATACGCATCATCTAATACAGCTTCCATTTTTTCTGTATCAGTTACCATGTATGGACTTACATATCCTCTATCGAACTGCATACCTTCAACTACATCTAATTCAGTTCCCATAGACTTTGATTCTTCAACAGTGATAACACCTTCGTTACCTACCTTTTCCATAGCGTCTGCTATAAGTTTACCAATTTCCTCATCAGCAGCGGATATAGCAGCAACTCTTGCTATGTCTTCTTTTCCTTCAACAGGTCTTGAATTTTTCTTTATTTCTTCTACTGCTTTATCTACAGCCATTCTTATACCTTGTCTTATAAGCATTGGGTTAGTACCAGCTGTAACATTCTTTAAGCCTTCTCTTATAATTGCTTGAGCAAGTAATGTAGCTGTAGTTGTTCCATCTCCTGCTACATCATTTGTTTTAGTAGCAACTTCTTTAACTAATTGTGCTCCCATATTTTCATATGGATCTTCTAATTCTATTTCTCTTGCTATAGTAACACCATCATTTGTTATAAGTGGTGAACCAAATTTCTTATCTAATACAACATTTCTTCCCTTTGGTCCTAATGTAACTTTTACAGTATTAGCTAGTTTATCTACACCAGCTTGCATTGATCTTCTAGCTTCTTCGCTAAATAAAATACTTTTTGCCATAAAAGAGACCCTCCTCGCGATTATATAATCTATTCAATCCTTAAATTCTTAAATGTTTTAAAACTATTCAACTATTGCTAGTATATCATCTTGTCTTAAGATAGTGTATTCTTCACCATCCATCTTTACTTCTGTTCCAGCATACTTGGAGAATAATACTTTATCTCCAACCTTTACTTCCATTTTAATTTCTTTTCCGTCTACTACTCCTCCTGGTCCTACTGCCATAACCTCAGCCTCTTGTGGCTTTTCCTTTGCTGTTCCAGGTAACACTATTCCGCTTTTTGTTGTTTCCTCAGCTTCGATTCTTTTAATAACGACTCTGTCTCCAAGTGGTCTAATTCTCATAGTTAAACCCCTCCTTAAAATTACTTGATAATTTTATTTAAATTCATTTATTAACAATTAGTTGTTAGCACTCACTCCTATCGAGTGCTAATACAATTATTATAATAATGAATTGTATTTACATTTTCAAATGCTAATTTCATAGCTAATAATTTGTTTTAAGTGAATTAGGGCAATTTACCACACTTTAGATATTTTTTTCTCCTTATTTCTAAGAATTACATTAATATACTATTTATTTAGAATTTTTTTACACAAAATCATACTTTTATATTATTATCTAATAATATGAATATAATACAAGTACAGTAAAACTTTTTTAACTTAGGAATAATTTTTAAAAGGAAGAGATTAAAGGATATGAAAACTATTGCTAGATTATTACTAACATTTTCGCTATTATTATTTATTACCGCTTCTTCTGTAAAAATAGCTTTAAACTTCAAGGCTCTTTATTATTGGGATGTAGAGCATCTAAATATAAAAAGTTATACAACCTTAAGCAAAGAAGAAATAAAGTCTACATATGATTACCTTATAAACTTCATAAATACAGATAAAACTGATGAGTTTAGGATTCCTTTACTTCCATCCTCCAAAGAAGCAGCTATTCACTTTCAGGAGGTGAAAAGTTTATTTATAAAATTGAACTATATTTTATTTTCTTCTGCAATAGTATCTGCTGCAGGAATTTACTATATGAAAAAGTATAGAGACTTTTCACCTTTAAAATGGTGTTCAATTATGATTTGGTTAAGTTTTATTGTTTTATCTGGAACCTTCTATATAAACTTTGATAAGTCTTTTAACTTTTTTCACAAAGTGCTTTTTAATAACGACTACTGGCTTTTTAGTCCTAAAACTGACCCGGTTATCAATATTCTTCCTCAAGAGTTCTTCCTTCATTGTGCTATTTTAATTTTACTATTAATAGTCTTATGGAGTGCATTTTTACTAATAATATTTAGGAAATTAAATAAAGATAAAAGAGTATCGATATAAAAATAGTATATCGATATTCTCTTATCTGTAATTAGCTGTAGCATTAAATAAAACCTTTAAGCACTTACTAACATCGATTTTTAAAATGTTACTATTTGTATTTTTACTCTTCTCCCCTTGATTTTGTTCTAACCATTCCAGATATTATCTTTTCCCCTTTAAACAATCCTACAATAAATAGAACCACTGCCACAATGGCTATCACTATTAATACTACCTTATTTTCTGCACTAAACTTTGCACCAAAATATGCAGACATAAATATTCCCGGGACTCTTCCTAAAGTAGAGTAAATAATGAAATTTTTAAAAGTTATGTTGGATATTCCACACATATAAGCCAAAACGTCCTTAGGTATACCTGGGATTAGGTATAATAAAAATACTATATAATTTACACTCCCCATCCTTAGTGCCTTTTCAAAAAATTTAAAGTCCTTTGCAGATATGATTTTATTTATTAAAGGCTTTCCATAAAATCTAGAAATGCTGTATACAACCATACTTCCTGTAGTTATTCCTAAAAGTGACAGGATACTACCCCAAAGTGTCCCATATATATATCCTCCTGCAATTTGTACAACTTCTCCTGGTATAAAAAAAGCAATTACCTGAATAATTTGCAGAATATAAAAAGCCAATATACTATATTGTCCATAAGACGTAATTGTCTTTTTAATTCTATCGGGATTCTTAAGTATATAAAAATATCTGTGATAATATTCATAGGCTATAAAAAGCAAAATTGCAAATATAATACCAAGGACTATATGGGACTTGTATTCATGCAGCTTATCCTTAACCCTTTCCCAAAACTTTTTATCCATCTTTTCACCTTAATTCTCTGTTTACTCTATAATAGTATTTTTCAACAAAAATCTTACTTTTATAGTATCAACTAGATTATTTAAAGTAAACATATAAAATAAAAAATCAGTTTTGAGATTATAATTTAATCTCAAAACTGATTCTATTAATTATCTTTCTAAATTTACACCTTCAAATTTTTCCAAATTTTCATTTGAAAGTACAGATTTTTTAGGAGATTGTCCACTAAATTTGTTAAGCTGTGGTTTAGATTTCATTATAGAAACGATAGTAGCTGGTCCACCTATACATCCACCTTCACACATCATACCTTCTATAAAATTACCTTGAAGTCTTCCTGCCTTAGCCATTGTCATAGTTCTCTTTATTTCGTCCATTCCACTTACCTTAACAGGTTTAAACTCTACTTCAACATTCTTTTCTTTAACATAGTTCTCTATAGCTGCTGTAAGTCCTCCACCTTGAGCAAAACCTCTTCCAAATACAGAAGCATCATCAATAGCTATATCTTCACAAGCTTCAGGATCTATTTCGAAAGCTGCCATAATAGCTGCTATTTCTTCAAAAGTTAAAACATAATCTACTGCATCTTGTATTGTAGGTCTTAAAATTTCACTTTTCTTAGCTGTACATGGACCTACAAACACTACTAAGGCATCCTGATCATACTTTTTAATCATTCTTCCTGCTGCAATCATTGGAGATACTGTTCCTGAAATTCTTTCCGCTTGATCTGGGAATTTCTTCTCAATATAATTCATAAATCCAGGACAGCAAGAGTTAGCCATGTATTTGTCTCCCTCTTCTATTCTTTCAACAAATTCATTACTCTCATGAACTGTTACCGCATCAGCTCCACAAGCTGCCTCAACCATATCTTCAAAACCTAGTTTCTTAAAGGCATCTTTAACCTGTCCAACTGTTACCTTTGGTCCAAACTGTCCAGTTATTGCTGGTGCTACTACTGCATATATTTTCTTGCTATTTACTAGCTCTCTAGTAACTTCTGTAATATAACTTCTGTCAGATATTGCGCCAAACGGACATCCTGCCATACATGCTCCACAGTTTATACAATCCTCATTATTTATTACTGCTATCTTACTATCAGAGTTAATTTCTAGCGCGCCAGTAGGACAAGATCTCTTACAAGGTCTCATTACCTCTGCAATAGCATTATAAGGACATGCCTTTTTACACATTCCACACTCTTTACATAATTCTTGATTTATATAAGCTCTTCCTGCTACTCTAGCTACTGCCTGTGCTGGACATACTTCCATACACTTATGTTCAATACATCCTCTACAAGCCTCAGTTACAGTATACTTATCTATAGGACACTTATCACAAGCTGCTTCTAATATAAATACCATTTGATTTTTATCGTCAATTTCTGCTAATTTTGAGTTTATACCATTATTTGGGGAATATCCTGATGCTAAAACTGCTCTCTCATATACAATTGCTCTTTCCTTATAAACACAGCATCTATATTGTGCCTTATCCCCTTCAATTATGTTGTAAGGGATTTTTTCAAGTTCTTCCTTGTTAAGTCTATTTTCCTTAGTCATAGTAGCTACTTCTTTTAGAACTAAGTGTTTAAGTTTTTTTAACTGGGTTTCAAACGTTATCATTTTATTTCTCCTTTCTGTTATAAAGCATCTATTAATTTATAGTAAAAGCCACTAAATATTAAATTTACATCATATATTAATATAAAATATCTGCAACTATTCGATCTTTTTCTTAATAATATTATTACAGGCGTAAAAATTTAGAACTATACTAATTTTTATAATACAGTTCTAATTTTTTTCTAATATTCCTTACCGATATATTATAACAGATTATTATTTTAAATGTAACAGAATTTTATTGGTAAAATAAATCAACAAAATTCTGTAAAATCAGACAATCTTTACTCTACATTTATGTTGTTTTCTCTTGCATAGTAGAATAAATATTGCTGAGCAAACCCAGATAACTGTCCAAACTTATTTACTCCAAAATCCCTTATCTTTTTTAAGGAGACATCTGGTGCTAAATAAAAATGCTGCATAGCTCTTTTTACCCATACATCTACAGGAAAAGCTGAGTACTTTTGCATTGAAAATAGCATTATACAGTCTGCTACTTTAGGTCCTATTCCCATAAATTTCTGAAGTTCCTTATGACAGCTGTCATCCTCCTGAGATTTAATCCAGTCTATATCGTAGGTTTTATCATAGTTATCTTCTAAAGCTGTCTTATTCATGTAAATCTTATCCACAGTGTCCTTTATATACTTAGCTCTAAATCCAGTTCCACAGTCTTCAAGCTCCTCTTTAGGTGCTGTGCTCAGCTTTTCTATAGTTGGGAATGCATAATATTTTTTTCCCTTATATTCTAGTTCTTCTCCCCACTTAGCACTTATTTTCTCAATAGCTCTTCTTATCATAGGTATCCTGTTGTTAGCTGATATTATAAAGGATACAATAAGCTCAAAGGGATCTTGCTTTAGAAGCCTTATACCATATCCAAATTCCACAGCCTTCTCTAGAAGTGGATCTTTGCTTAATAGCTCTTTTATTTCACTATAATCCCTCTGTAAATGAAAATAATCTTCCCATATATTTTTGAAATCTTCCATATTTGTATTGTATAGCACTACATCCTCTTCTCTTTTTTCTACTTCAACTACCTTCCCAAAGGCTACACCTATATAGTTATCATTTTCCTGCTTGTGCCACCTGAAACACTGACCACAGTCAAATATATGCTCTAGCTGAAAATTTTTCACTTCTTTTATTATTACTCCATTTTCAAATTCTTCTACAGATCTATAATCCATTTCAATCAGCTCCTTTTATGGGAGATTACCTTTCTAGTTTAAAGTTTCTACAACGCTTTTATTCTATTGGTTATCCTTCTCCCTTATAATAATTTCCTCTAAAACTTCCGCTGCAGTATAGACAATTTCACTACACCTAACATCATCATTTCTATACATTTCTTTTAATGACTTACAGTTATTACTTTTTAGTTTTTCTTCAAAGCTCTTAAAGAATTCTTGGGAAAGTAATTTTATCCTATCACTCTCGTGAGCTTTTTCCTTTGTAAAGATAATTCCTAAAATAGCTAATGAACCAGACACTACGCCACAAGTGCCTTCAATTCCCATACCACCACCAAAGGCAGACACTGTCTTTAAAGTGTTCTTATCCAAATTCAAGTTATATTCCTCATTAGCAGCATAAACTATAGTTTCAGCACAATTTAAGTCATATTCCTCACTATAATACTTTTTAACCTTATCTAATAACATACTATTCACCCCTTATTATGTTATATTTTTATTAATTATACACTATTACATTAATTTAAAAAAGGCTACATTAAGTTTACCTTAATGCAGCCTAATTATTATACAATTATTATTTACTTAAGAACTCGTCAATAGCCTTAGCAGCTTTCTTTCCAGCTCCCATAGCTAATATTACTGTAGCAGCTCCAGTTACAGCATCTCCACCAGCATATACTGCTTCTCTTGATGTTAAACCAGTTTCT
>NZ_JARUJP010000026.1:0-43233 GCF_033659955.1 Clostridium tanneri | reverse complement strand
TATCAAACCGCTTTCCTTTTTCTAAGGCCGAAACCAACTCAAATCCGTTTGGAAAGACGGCGTATTCGCAGCTAAAATTTTTTGATACTCTATATAGGTTTATGAGTTGTACCATATTGGACAGCTCGTCAATATTGTCATCACAGACCGCAATCTGTATCATAAGCACCCCTCCATTTCCATGATATTCCACACTAAGTATACCATAAAAGTCGAATATCCAAAACTATGATTCATGCAGCAGACGGTTTTTGAGGGGGATTTTTGATATATTGAACTCAAGAAACGTTCCCTATACGCTACCCAACAGAAATGGATGATTTGAAATGAAAAAATTACTGGCACTTATGGAAAAAACGCAGATGGCAAAGACTGCCTAGTTCAAGTGGTAAATTGCCGAGTATACAAGTACAAAATGAGCAGACGGACAAAACTGTGGTCTGTCTGTCCATTCCAAAAATGAATAAGGAGGACTTTATTATGCTGACAACTTTCATCGCAATTGCTGCGGTCATTGTTCTATGGACAATCTCCACGCAGCGCAAACTGGTCGTGCTTGATGAGAATATCAGCAACGCCATGAGCCAGATCGGGGTGCAGCTGTCAAGCCGTTTTGACGCTCTAACGGCCCTTTTGGATTTGATAAAGGGCTACGCCAAGAAGGTATTATTTCCGAAGCCTTGGGCAGGATTGCCATGGTAACGGAGCAATACCCCGAATTAAAGGTAAACCAAACTTATATCAAAACCATGGATGCGGTGCAAACCTTTGAAAACATGGTGCGCACCAGCCGCCTGATTTACAACGACAGCGTGACTAAGCTGAACCGTGAAATCCGAATGTTCCCGGTCTCCGTGATTGCCGGGATGTTGGGCTTTAGGCAAAGAGACTATCTTGAGGAGCAGGCGGCGGAACAAGATAATGATTGATACTATATGGAGGGAATATTGCTAAGAAAGTGAGATAATCCAGTGTAGTATTTCTATACTGTTGATTATAAATAATAAAAAGAAAGGAATGGCATTTAACGATATTGTGTTGGATAATATTACCTCACCAGCACTAGTGAAAACAGCCACAGGACTTACTTGGACTGGAGATGTAGCACTTTCTGCTTTAGGTGTAGCAACTTGGGATGATGTAGCCAGTGAAGCTGGTTATGAAATTCTAATTTGGGTTTATGTTAATATATTAGACATAAATCTACCCCTTTTCTTTTTACAGCAAAGTTCCCATTTACTTATGGTGCTGTTCTCTGTATCAGTTACAAGTAAGGTTTGCCTAATAAATGTTCCTATGAATTTTGTTTCAAATAATATCTTAAAGTGGTTTTACATAAATATTTTTAGACAATTGCCTAAGCTTATCTACATCTAATATGTGTATTTTCTTATCATCACATTTTATAATTGATTCTGCTTCCATTTCTTTAAGTGTTCTGTTTAAATGTCTATATGTTGTACCTAAAAATTGTGCAATATCTATATATGATGAATTTAAAATCATGTAGTTCTCACCGGTTAAATGTTCAACTAAATAACTAGATAATCTATTAATAAGCGGGTATACAAAATTATATGAGCTGTTATTAATAGTTCCATAAAGCTTTTCACTTAAAGAATCCACCAAGTGATGCAAAAACTTTATATTATTAAAATATTTTTCTCTGAGTATTGCAGAAGGAATTGCTAATAAATAACTATCTTCTACTGCATCAATATTGCAAAGTATAGGAATGCCTTTAAAAAGTTCTAGATCCCCTACAGTATTAAAATCTTTATAAAATTTTAAAAGCATCGATTTCCCATTTTCAAAAGGATAATAAATCTTGATTTTACCCTCCACAAGTAAATAATAATATTCAAGAGTTTCTCCTGATTCTAATATATACTCTTCTTTTTCATAGAAATGAAGTTGTGCATATTTTAATACTTCATCATCAAATATCTTTTCTATATTGTGTTTTTTAATATACTTATTTAAAAGCTTATTATCCGAAATTTTTCTCATAAACTCTCCTAACCTGACCAATGTCATGTTCTAATCGTTATAAATATATTATTTTATTTATAACGACTTGTAAAGAGGTGAATCAATTTGAATAAATACGGAACCTTAGCTGTTTTATAAGGATGTGAATGTAATGTATATATTTTTTTCATTCTTTACAGGAATATTAATTGTTGTAAGCATGATGTTAAATCGAGAATTGTCTAAATGCATAGGAATGATAAATAGTATCTTTATAAACTATTTAACAGCTGCAATCTCTTCTCTTCTTTTATGCTTTTTTATGATAGATTCTATACCTAGCTATTCTTCCATATCAAATATTCCCTTAATTTATTTTTTGGGAGGAGCTATAGGCGTTTTAACAACTTATTTATTTAATGTTATAGTTCATAAAGTATCAACAGTATATACCGTTATACTTCGTTTTATAGGTCAAGTGCTTACAAGTGCAATTATAGACTACTGGTATTTAAATATTTTTTCTATGGGGAAGGTACTAGGATGTATTCTATTCTTGATAGGTATTATACTTAATGCAAAATCTAATGAAAACTATAAACAAAATCAACTTAATTGCCTAATAAAAGAGAGAGTGTAATTACTTAAGATTAGACTCTCTTATCTAGTTCTTAACTTAGATAGCTTTTCCCTTTCATAACTTACCTCCAATCACTTTTTACATTATAATAAGTGTATAGGATAATAAACTTATAGGTAATTGTCCAAGATATTTTCGGGACTTAAGAGAAACCTCATCTACTTGATTTTTATTTACCTCTATGATATCATGAAAACAAATAAACAATTTGTTTTTGTATTTATGATATATGGAGGTACTTTATGCTATGGCTAAATTTACAGAGTTAGAAAAAGAAAAAATTCGAGAAGAATTGCTTGAAGTTGCCTATCGTTTCTTTATAGATAAAGGTTTTAAGAGTACCTCTTTTGAGGATATTACTTCCTCAGTTGGCATTGCAAAGAGTTCTTTTTATCTATTTTTCCAGTCAAAAGAAATGTTATATATGGAATTGTTAGCACATGAGGGAGAGCAAATTGAAAAGGAGATTTGGCCAAAGGTTATGGCTGCTGAGGATATACGTTCAGCTATAAAGGCGTACTTAAATACGATGACTTTGGAACTAGAATCTAAGATTTTAACCCAAAGGCTGGTTTATGACCTTGAGGAGTACAAACTTGTATCTAGAAAGCTAAATCCAGAGTATGTTGGTTCAGAGAATCTAAGAAGCATTGTCCCTCTTATGGAGTTTATAAAGTCACGTCAAGAATCTAAGGAGATTATCGATGAAGACCCAGGCGTTATAGCTGGAGTTTTAAGATCAGCTTTATTAATAGGCTCTCAAAAGGGAGATTTACAGCAATATAATTATGAAAGAGTTAGAGAGTTATTATTTGAAGCTGTTGCTAATCAAATTGCTCGGACTTAATTGAGTCTAAGTAATGATATTATCAAATAAAAGTAGAAAAGTGGTGATAAGTTTATGAAACAAGTTATGGAAATAGCTAAAAAACATAGTCTTATTTTAAAGGAAGAAACAATGCAGTCTAATGAATCTGGACTTGATTTTCAAGTTGTATTTGCACAGGATGAAAGTGGAATTGATTGGGTTATTAGATTACCTAGGCGTCAAGATGTTATGCCCAGAACAAAGGTAGAAAAACAAGCATTAGATTTGATTAATCAGTATGGGAAATCTTTTCAGGCACCAAACTGGATCGTTTACACAGATGAGCTAATAGCATATAAGAAGTTAGATGGTGTGCCAGCAGGAACTATAGATCATAGTATAGGTAACTATGTTTGGGAGATAGATATTAACAATGTTCCAGAATCATTTCACAAGTCTCTTGGCAGAGTGTTAGCAGAGATTCATAGCATACCTAGTGATAAAGCTGCGGAACTTGGCCTAGTAGTGCAAACACCAGAAGAAGCAAGAATTTTAATGAAGCAGCGTATGGATAATGTAAAAGCAAAGTTTGGTGTAGGTGAGAAACTATGGAACAGATGGCAGGCATGGATTAATGATGAAGAAATGTGGCCTAAGAAAACTGGACTAATTCATGGAGATGTACATGCCGGACATACTATGATTGATAAAGAGGCTAATGTGACTGGATTAATCGACTGGACTGAAGCTAAGGTTGCAGATATTTCAAATGATTTTGTTTTCAACTATAAGGCCTTTGGAGAAGAGGGACTAAAAGCTTTGATTCTTGCTTATAAAGAAGCTGGTGGATATTATTGGCCTAAGATGGAAGAGCATATTATTGAACTGGTAGCTGCATATCCGGTTTCAATTGCTGAGTTTGCAATGGTATCTGGTATTGAGGAATATGTTCAGATGGCGAAGAAAGCACTGGAAGTATAAGAATGCTCTTTACTTTGACAATTATGTTATCAAAGTAAAGAGCATTTTCTGTTATTCTTGGTTTCCTACAGGAATATTGCTGTCTCCTATATAATATTGATTATTGTGGATTCTTAACTTATATATATCTATAGAATTATCTATTTTTATTTCATTAGAGCCATCAGTATCCATTCTAAAAAGCCCACTAATATTTTTTGTAAAATATATATATCCATCTTTTATAAAGTAATGTTCAGCAACTCCTACTTTTTCCTTATCTTTCCCATTAAATCTTACTCTATACAGGTTACTATCAAATAAAACTTTATAGTAAACCCATCCGTCCGTTACACTCAGATCAATAGCACAATCATAGCTATTGCTTTCCTTTTCTTTCGGTAATAAAAACTTGGATAAAGTTAATACATTACTACCATCTAAATTTGACCTGTTTAAAGTCCAGGTTTTTCCTGGAATACTATAATATATATAGTTTCCATCAATGGTAAAATCGAAGGCACTACCACTTATTAATTTCGTTAACTCTGTTCCATCTGTCTTTATTCTATAGATTCCAGTAATAGATGGCAATTTAGCTTCCGAGTCTACATCTGAAAAGTATATATAATCCTGAGCAACACGTATATCTCCAGAGACATTTTCTTTTAATTTTGTTCTATTAGTACCATCTGTTTTTATCTTATATAGTCCTAAATCTGTATTGTCGGCAGATGGTGAATTAGCCTTTTTAATATAGTATATCCAATCACCTACTATATTGAGGCTTGAAGTAGTATCATCGCAGAGTTTTATTTTTTCAGATCCATCTTTTTTAATTTTATAGATTCCTCTTAAGCCTGTCTCCATTGGAAGATCATACTGTCCAACATAAAGCCAGTCTCCACTGGAAGTTCCATATTCACTACTTACAAATTCACTATCACTATTAGAATAACTTAAATTAGAGTTATTTATATCTAAGTTGTAATTTAAGTCTTCTTCTACATCCTTAGATACAACACCTACTCCTCCTAAAATTATTCCTTTTTTTATCTTATTACTGTTAAGGTATTTTTTTCCTTCTTCAATATTTGTCCCATTTGTCAGTATTATAGGAGCATTTAATTTAGCAGCTAGTGCACTTCCTGATAAAGCATCTGGAAATAATTTTCCGTTTGCGAAGACCACATTGCTAGGGTATTCATCGAAGTATTTACATATGCTCATAGAAGTTTTATACCTATCATCACCATAAATCCTAATAAGGTTTGTGTCATCTAAGCTAGCTGCGGTTTTTATTCTAGACATTACCTCATCACTTACTACTCCATTTCCACCAATAACATATACTTTTGAAGGTTTAAGTTCAGAGATCTTATCTTCAGCTGACTTAGGCAGTTTTTTAGACTCAGTAAGTAAAATAGGGTAACCTTTATTAGCAGCAATACTAGATATACTCAATGCATCAGCAAAGTTTTCTCCATTTACAACAACTATAGGGGTTCCATTTGAGATATTCATACTATTAATTATAATCTTATTTGTATCGTATCTATCTTGGCCGCCCATTCTAAAAATATTAGTAAATCCTTGTTTTTTTAGGTACTCTATAAACTCATCACTAACAGATGAAGTTCCTCCTAATATATATATATTTCCATCCTTTTTTAAATGGTTTTTTATATAATCTAGAGGCGCTAGACTTGAATTTATAGATTTATCAACTAAAAGCATAGGTGCATTTAGTGATTTAGATAGTCCACTACCTGCAAGTGCATCAGCGAAACCGTTACCACTAGCTATAACCACATTGTCCAACTGTCCACTTGAATAGTAGTTTGCTATATTGACTGAGGTTCCGTATCTATCCTGACCATATAACCTGTCCAGGTTTCCTTGAGCATGAACAACAGGTGCCTTAATGAAAGAAATACCTACTGCAAAACCAATAACATACTTGACCATTGCATTTTTATTAAACATTAAGATTTACCCCCAATTTAGAATAGAATCAATCTATAATTAATTCTATAGCCTTTAAGTATAGCTGTAAACAAGAACTATTTTACATATTAATTAAAATTGTTAGCAGGAAATAATTTTTACTTGAATAGTATACTAAGGCTAAAGAAATTATATCTTTCTTTTTAAAGAATTGACAAAAGTAATTAACATCTATATAATTATAGATAAAGTCAGTCTGTAATATCTTTTAAAGGAGGGGTCACTTTGAAATATTCGAAAGCTACAAACTATGCACTACATACCGTTGCATATATGACTGCACATGATAAGACTGATAATTTAGGTTTACAAATGTTAGCAAGCCACTTCAATATATCAGCTACCTATCTTTCAAAGATTTTAACGCAGTTAGTAAAGGCCGGCTTGGTTCAATCAACTCCAGGTGTAAATGGCGGTTATGTTTTGCGTAAAAAGAAAGAGGACATTTCATTTATGGATGTAATCAAAGCAATTGAGGGGACTGGAGCATTATTTAATTGTGAACTCCATGAGGAAGATGGTAATTGCCGCATTCTCAAAGTAATGGCAGAAGCAGAAAATGTTATGGAGACATATCTTCAAAACAAGAAGATTTATGAAGTAGTTCAAAAGACAACAACGGATGAAATAGGTAAAGAATAACTTTTTACCTATATAGTCTATTATACAGTTTTTTATATTTTAATTATGGATATTATGTATCTTTAATATATATATTATAATCTGTGACATATGACCAACTACAGTACTGTAGGAAATAGCTAGTAACTTTCTCTGGCAAAGGGATAGGGTTTTGATTTGTTATAAATTAATAATTATGCTTACTGAGATACTATTAAAATAAAACATACGAGGAGAGATATATATGACCGAATTCTGGGAATCAAGTTTTATAGAAAAGCAAATGATGTGGGGACTTGAGCCTGCAGACTCCGCAATCCTAGCAAAGGACTTTTTCCTTGAGAAAAAGGCTAAGGACATATTAATTCCAGGTATTGGCTACGGTAGAAATGCAAAGATTTTTTTAGACAACGGAATTAATGTAACAGGTATTGAGATATCAAAAACAGCCATTGATTTGGCAAAGCAAATGGGACTTGATACTAAAATCTATCATGGTTCAGTAACTGATATGCCCTTTGATAACAAGCTTTATGATGGAATATTTTGCTTTGCACTCATCCATTTATTGAATAGTGATGAAAGGGAAAAATTAATTAAGGATTGTTATAATCAGCTAAAACCTAATGGGCATATGATTTTTACAGCTATTTCAAAAAAAGCGCCAATGTATGGAAAGGGAAAACAACTGAGTAAGGATCGATTTGAGATAATGGAAGGCGTAAAAATGTTTTTTTACGATTCTGACTCAGTAAAACAGGAATTTGGGAACTATGGACTAATAGAATTTGGAGAAATTGATGAGCCAGCTAAGAATAAGGAAAGTAAACCTCCATTGAAATTTACAATTATAAAATGTAAAAAAGAACTGTAAAAATAGCACTGCCGCAACTTCTTATTATTTATATAATATTTAGTGTTATTAAACAAAAATCACCATAGAAAATACCTTTCTATGGTAATTTTTTGATGTCAACATCAGGTTTACTTGTGAATTATTAAGATGTTTGTCACACTTAGAAATCGTCATTAGGCAGATTTAAGTATAGTAAAGCGGTCTTGGTATAAAATACATAATAAGATTTATATTTGTGATAGTTACATTCAGAATATATTGGAGGTTACCTAAATGAAAAACAAGAAAGGCATTTGGATATTTACAGTTATCGTTCTGGTTTTTATTATGGGAGGGTTTCTACTTATTAAAAACCTAGCAGCAACAAGTTATGGTAAGGTTAACACCAAGATTGCAACAGTATTAAAGGCTAATAAATATTTCAACCCTAACTCAATTAAGGGAAAACCAATGAATCAAATACGAGAAATTTTAAATAAGGATTCTATTTTATGGAGTGCAAAACCTATACCTTTTTCCAATATAAAAGATACCAATATAGAGATATCTTCCTTAAAGATACCTGTACGAATATATAGGCCTGAAGGAGGCAGTAAGCTTCCTATAGTTGTTTATTCCCATGGTGGCTTTTGGATTGCAGGAAACCCAGATACCAGTGACAATATTTGCAGGAAGCTTTCAAAAAATACAAAGGCAATAGTAATATCAGTAGGCTATCGTCTTGCACCGGAAAACCCTTTTCCTGCTGGAGTTGATGATGTGTACAATGTAGTTCAGTGGGCTCATAAAAATGCTGAAAGTATTAATGGAGATTCAAAACATATAGCCATTGCAGGAGATAGTTCCGGTGGAAATATTACAGCTGCAGTTTCTCAAATGATACGGGATAAAAATGGACCGGACATAACTTGTCAGGTATTGATATACTCATCTACAAACCTGTCTCAATTAAACAGTAACTCTTGGTCTCAGTTATCCAGTAAATTTAATATTTCTAAGGAAGATATGGAGAAATATATATCACTGTATATACCTAAGAAAGAAGATAAGAAAAACCCCTATGCATCTCCTTTATTAGCTAAAGATCTTAGGGGATTACCTAAAACCCTTATGGTAATAGCTGAAATTGATCCTTTACGAGATGAGGGAGAAGCCTATGGTAAAAAATTAAAGGAAGCTGGTAATGAGGTTGTTATTAGTAAATATAAAGGCTCTGTACATGGCTTTATTGCAATGGATAAGATTTCAACAGCAGGGGATAAGGCTTTAAATGAAATTTGTTCATATCTTCAAAAAGAGTTTCAGAAAGATAACATATAAGTGTTACTGCCTATATTGTATAAAAAACTATAAAGTGGTATATTATGATATATAAGCCCTAAGTTTAGAATATATTCCTAGACTTAGGGCTATTATAAGCTAAAAATTTAGACGTAATGTCTATATAAAGTCTCTTGCAACATTCAGGAGATATATGAAGGAGCAAATGAATATGAAAAAATTAAACATTGATTTAGAATTACTTTTTCAGTCCCTTTCCTTTGATGATGATACCCTAGGTTCTGAGTATTTAGACACTGAAACAGGAGACATAATGAACATTCCCTATGAAGTGACTAAGGTAGTTAAGGGAGAACTTGATGAAGAAGCTTTAGCAGACTGGCAAAAGGAACTATTAAAGGATGCCTATGCTATTGAAGAAGATTCTGAAGACCGTTATATAATGATACCTAATATTGATGATTCCTTTTTTTACGATGCAATGGTTCAGTTCTCAGAGTATGAAGTGGAATCGGAAATCTTAGGTGAGAAGCTCTTAGATGCTTTAAATGGAAGAAACCCTATGAGAAACTTTAAAAATGTAATATGTCAGTATCCAGAGGAATTAGATAAATGGTATGCTTATGAAGATCAAAAGGCTAAAGAATATGTAATTGACTGGCTCAGAGGCGAAGGAATTGAGCTTGAGTAAAATGAAATCTAGAAGGGGATCTCTATGAAATTTATTGGCTATAGAACATTAAAAACAGGAATTGGTGCAGCAGTTGCAATGATTATAGCTAAAGAACTGGGATTAGAATATTCCGTGTCAGCAGGTATAATCACTATTTTAAGTATTCAAAGTACAAAGAAGCAATCAGTTATAATTGCTGTTCAGAGAATAGGAGCCTTTATCTTAGCACTTTTCCTTTCAATAATTATTTTTAAACTGCTAGGGTATAATCCCTTGGCTTTCGGTGTGTTTTTATTAATTTTTATTCCTTTAACGGTAAGGTTTAACTTAGATCAGGGAATTGTTGTAAGCTCCGTACTTATAACTCACTTATTAGTTCAAAAATCCACTGAACTATTTTGGATATGGAACGAGTTAAGCTTAATGCTAATTGGAGTTGGGGTGGCATTACTGCTTAACCTCTACATGCCTAGTATAGAAGGAAAAATCAAAGAGGATCAAAATTACATAGAGGAAAAGATGAAGGAAATTCTCATCCACATGGCTGATACTCTAAAAAATAATGATTTTTCCATAAAAGAAGATGAGCTGGTTACTAGTCTTGAAAAAAGACTGCATAAAGGAAGAAACAGAGCCTATAATAATTTTAATAATTTTTTTCTTTTAGATACAAGCTATTATGTGCAGTATATGGAAATGAGAATTCAGCAATTTGAAACAATTAAAAGAATGAGAGAACATTTTCAAAGATTCTTTATGACCTATGAACAAACTATAATGATAGCTGACTTTACAGAAAATGTTGCGAATTCCATATATGAAGAAAACACTGCAGAGGGCCTTTTAAATCAATTAAATTTTTTAAGAGATGAGTTTAGAAAAATGGCTCTTCCTTCTACAAGAGAAGAGTTTGAAAACAGGGCAATGCTTTTTCAGTTTTTAAATGATCTTGAACAATTTTTGCTGATTAAACACAATTTTAAAAAAGATGTTATGAATGGTAATGAATAGCTTTATAAATAATAATCTTTAGATTAGACATAATAGGAATGTAGTCTAAATTATTTATGAAGGAGGACTTCCATTATGTTGTTAAAAAGCCATGTAGATAAAGATAAATTAGATAAAGTTCCAGTAGGACAGCCCTTTGTGTATAAAGATATAGTAGATGAAGCTTTTCCAGATGAGGAGCATACTAGTGATGGTAAAAGGTTTAAGGCAGAGGTTGAAAATGGTGTTTATGAAGGCGTAGAAGTAGTAAAAGATAACGATAAAAATCGTGTGTTGTATAAAAAACTATAAAATGGTATATTAAGATATAGGCCCTAGGTTTAGAATTACATTCCAGACTTAGGGCTGTTATATGCTTTTTGTCTACAATGACTTTGATATAAGCATTTGCTTATACTTTCATCAGGAGGGAAAATTAATGCAGTTTAATTTAATAAAAGAAATTTTAACTGGGGCAATAACAGGATATATAACTAATGCTTTGGCAATAAAAATGATTTTTAGAGAATATGGTATAGGAAAGCTTAAAGTAGGTGGTGTAGTAGTAAAGACGAGAGATGAATTTATTGAAAATGTAAGTTCATTGGTGGAAAGAGAAATTATTAACTACGACACTTTAAACGGTGTACTTGAGGAAGAAGCTTTTAAAACTAGCTTAGAAAAGTTAGTTGAAGACTTGTTAAATATTCATATTTATAACAATACAGATAACCTATCCTTAGGAGAACTTGAAGGCTTTTCTTCAACAGTAAATAAAACAGGAGAGTACATAAAAGCTTCTATTAATGAACATCTTCCAGAGGTTTTCAATACTATTTCACAAAAGCTTAATTTAAAAGACTTATTTGGTGAAAAACAGCTTCAGCACATAAGCGGAGAATTGTTTAATTTACTTTTAGATAAGTTAAATAATAGTGAGTTTATAGAAGAAGCTATAGAGGATTTTTATGAGGAAAATAAATCTTTAAGCTTTGGCGAAATTTTTGAAAGTAAGCTTACTGATGCTATAGGGGAGAATTTTAAAGAAAATACTAAAGGCTTACATTTAGAACTAAAAGATAAATTTGACAATGACATTCATAAGCTTTTAGAAAATACTATAGATACTTTAGAGATAGATAAAATATTAAAAGCATTGGAAGAAAAAATACTAGAAAAAAGAATAGTAGACTTTGCAAATGATAAAGATAGCAGTCAATTAGGAATAAAATTAAGAGAGGGAATTAAAGAATTTTTATTATCACAGGAAGGTAAGACATTATCAAACACTATAAGCAAAGAATTATTAAACCTTTTAAGGTCCATAGATAAGCCAGTTTTCCAAATGTTTTCCGGCAGTCTAGCAGAAAATATTGAAAGCTTTTTTAATGACAAGCTTCAGTATGTAATAAAAGAAATAATATTATGGATAGAAGATAACAAAAAGGACATAGAGGGATTAATTGAGGCGGCTATAGATGATACTATAGATTCTATGGACGGCAGCTTAAAAAAGAACGTTATGGGTTTAGTTAAGGAAAAGTTCTTAAATAATATTGGAGAAAAGTTTGATATAGTAGCTAAATTAACGGAATATCTAGAGGAAAATACAGATAAAGACTGGATAGCTAGAGATTTAACAGTTAAAATTACTAAATATATTAAAGAAGAGAATATATCTGCCATTATTGAAGACTTAGAAAAGAAAAATGTACTTACAGAGGAAGGACTAAGTAACTTTATAACTTATAATTTAACTAATTATATAGATTATATACCGGAAGATTATTTTTCTAAGCTTTTAAATAAAAAGCTAAAGGATATATTTAGTATAGATTTAATAGGAATCTTTGAAAGACAGGTTAAGGCTCCTTTAGTTTGTGCAATAAAGGATAAGTACATATATACAGAAAATATTACTAAGTTGGTAGCAGAAGAAGGAATTAGAAGTCTAGAAAAGGTAACTACTTCAACTTTCCAGCAGTTACTAACAACAGAGACAGTGGCTTTAGGCAGTGAAAAAATTAAAACCCTGTTGATAGAGGGATTAAATAGTAATAAAGATAATACAGTAGAGGGAATTTACAGGGAATTAAACAAAGCCATTGGCTCTCACAGCTTGCACAGTGGATTAGATGAAAAACTGAAAAGTTCTTTGTTAGAGGAGGCTGCAAAAAGAATAAAGGTAAGCACAGATAAGCTTCTTGAGGAAAGCAAAGGCTTAAAATTTAGAGAGATTACTGAAAGTGTAAATAGCATAAAGGATATAAATGGCAATCTGTCAGCCTTTATTCATTCCTCACTAAAGGATAACCTAGAAAATATTCTTCAAGGAAATATAAAAAAGACAGTAGCTATAAATCTATCTAACCTAAAGGATGAAGAGCTTCAGGTGATGGTAGAGGAATTCATGGGAAAAGAAATGAAGCCAATTACAGTAATAGGGGCAGTGCTAGGGGCAATTGCCGGTATTGGAACTTATTTCTTTAATGGAGCTATTTTACAATACAATCAAATTACTGCAGTTACTATAAGTGTAATAGTTTATGCTATAGTTGGATGGCTCACTAATGTGCAGGCACTGGCAATGCTTTTTAAACCTTATAATGAAAAGAGATTTTTAGGAATTAAAATACCTTTTACACCAGGGGTAATTGTAAGCAGAAAGCCAAGGTTTGCTAAGTCTATGGGTAACTTTATAGAAGAGGAGCTTTTAAATAAGAAAAGCATTGAAGAGTTATTTGATAAGAATAGAGCCGGTATAAAAACAGCTTTTGCAGACGGAATTTCAAAGGATGATTATAAGATAATAGGAGATTTTCTTTATAATCACCATCAGCTTATAGGTGACAAAGGCTATCAATATGGTAAGAAGCTTATAAACAAAAATAGGAGCAAGATTTCAAGTTCCTTAAGCTGTGCAGTAGGAGAGTTTACCTTTGAAAAAGTGGATTTTTCTAAGATAAAAGCTGCAGCGGAAAAGGAAAGCTTTGAAAGAATTAAGGCTTTTGACGAAACAATAGCATTTAAATTAAATGAAATACTTAAGTCAGAGGATGAAATAGTAAAAGTTATTCCAAAGGAGTTAATGGAGATAATTGAGAGCGGGTTAAAAGGTAAAACAGAGGACATAATTAATCTGTTATCCACCTATATTGATGATGAAGATAAAAGAGCTCAGCTTATAAATTCTCTTTCAGAGAGGTATGAAGAAATAGGAGATAAGTCTTTAAGAAACCTTCTTAGTGAAAAGGAGCTTACTAACTTAAGAGTGGCCTTAAACCGTTTTATAATAAACAAAATGACTTCAGAGGATAGCAGAGAAAAGGCAGTAAAGTGGCTGGAAAGCCTTGTTTCAAGAGAATTTACTTCTGATAAAAAGATAGGGCAAGTACTTAATGGTTTTGTTGTGAAACTGCTAGAAGATAACTTTAGCTATATAGTAGATAAGACAGTGAGGTCTTTAATAAAAGGAATAGCTAATAATCAGCAGGTTATAGCAGAGGTGGCTATAAGTACTACAAAGGAAAACTTAAATTTCTTTGAGATAATGGGATACAATATGCTTGGAGGAGACGAGATAATTTCTAATGTAGTAGATAACTTAGTGAATCATAAGCTGCCAGCTTATATTGAAGCTAAAAAAGGTGAGTTAGGCGGAGTATTAGTAGAATTTATAGATAATAAAATCTTCAACAGCTCTGTAAATCAGTTAGGAATAAGTCTTCAGCACAGTGAACTTACAGCGGTAATTGATAGATTTATCAATGATAAAGATAAGATTCTAGGGCTGAGCAGCAGCTTAATAATGGTTGCAGATAGTATATTTAACTGGATAACAAAGGTTAAAGTACAGCAGTGTCTTAAGGCACTATCTATTAGCAATATTGAAGACTTGGCCTATGTATTTAAAGAGGAAGGAAACTTTATACAAAAGGAACTAAAAGATAGTGTTAATAGGAATAAAGCAGCTTTAGCCGAAGAGTACAGTTCTTCCCTTTATAAAATTTTTCAAGATTTAATTCTATCTAAGAAGGTTAACCTGTTTACTAAAGGAATAGATGATAGTTATGCTGAAGATACAGCTAAGAGAATAGGCAGTTTGCTTTATAATAGTGATGGACTTAAGAAAAATCTTGGAGGCTTCATAGATAGCTTTACAGAGGAAAAGTTAAGAAAGAAAAATCTTGGACAGTTATTGGATTTAGTTGAATTTAATAACTCAATAGAAACTTCTTTGGCTAGACTTATGGAAGATGAACAGTTAAATAAAGAGGTAAGAGAAATATTAATTAGTATAGTTAGTGATATAACAGCAAATAATTTAGAAATTATAGATATAGACACAAAAGAAGCTGTTGTTGATATATTGATGAACTCTGCCTTAGATTCCTTAAAATATAACTTAGCAGATATTTTAAATAATGTTCATTTTAGAAGCATAGCAGAAAGACAGATAAACAATATGGAACCTAGAGAAATAGAGGACTTGTTCAATTCCTTTGCTAAAAAGTATTTTGACAGGTTAAAGTTATATGGTCTTTGGGGTGGAATTTTTGGACTTCACTGGCTTATTGGAATAATCGGTGTTGTAGCTTATGCAGGCTCTGCTGCAAAGGATAGTTTAAAGGAGTAAAATTATCTATTGCAGCAATGGATATGTTCACTGATAGCTTTATATAAAAATGAGATGGGGTTAAATCCCATCTCATTTTTATATAATTTCAAGTATATCTTTAACAACTTCACCGCCATCTAGAGGAGGTACCGGCATTAAGTTGCTGATGAAAAACATGAAGTTTGAAGCTATAAGCATTATAGAAAAGTCTTTTAAATTAAAGTTATCCTTTCCTATAAAGAGTTGTTGTAAATAACTTAGCATAGTTCCATTTTGGATAGAGCTAAGTAAAGCAATTAATCCTTCTGTTAAATTTCCATCTACATATATATAGAATAAAAAGATAAAGGCTATAAAATTAAAAGTAACACCACTTAAATTAAGAAGAAACTTCTTTAAAAAGCTAAGTTGTTTCGGCTTAAAAAAAGTATGTCCACCAAGAGGCAGTAAGCCTAAGATAAAATTCATATTCTTTCCTTTTACGGATAATATAGAAGGACCTACTCCAATAGCCAGCTCTGTAACAGTGATTTCACATAGTCCTCCTATCAAAAGGTGTCCTAACTCATGAATAAAGACTGCAGAGTAAAGGCACAAAACTAAAAATAAAAAACACACTTTAAGCGAACCTCCAAATGTTGACTATATGTATATAATATTAGCAAGGGTTAGCTGGTATAACTAAAATTTATGAAGACAGCCTAAAAACTTTCTAATATTGGCTGAAAAATTAAGCTCTGTTTATAGACTATATCCAAGCTTCTTGGCCTTATAGTAACAGGATACAAGAGCAGCTACATCATATCTGGCATCGTGAAAGTTTACGTCAGCACAGCCAAAAAGACGTTTTGCTCCTTTAAGTACTATGTTCTTGTCCACTTCAAGAAAATCCATTGTCTCCTCTAACCTAGGATTCTTCAGCCTTCCTGTTTTTGTTTTTGCTTGTACTATAGCTTTAAAATATTCCATAGTGCAAAAGAATTCTGAAGGAGTCCAGTCCATGGCCTCTAATCTATTAAATTCTGTATGGATAAATTTTTTATCGAAATTAGCATTGTGAGCTATAAAGATACCACCTTTTAAATCATTAGCAACTTCCTTAGCCACATCTTCAAAAGATTTTCCATCAGATAGAATCTTTAGAGTCCTAACATCAAAGCCATGGACTGCTTGAGCTGAGGGTTCAATATAATCTACGGTAAAAAAGAAATTCTTTGCAAAGGCTACCTTTTCTACTCCTCCAGCATTTGTATCGCATACACAATAGGTAAGTTGTATTATTTGCCCTGGCTCTATGCCAGTGGTCTCTGTATCTAAAAAAATTTTCTTCATAGGTAATTTAGTCTCCTTTGTAGCTTTGTCATAATATCAATATTATATTAAATTTGTCACTGTAAAGTCTAGTTTTAACTATGTTCATATCCCAATTCATCTAAATATTTATCTACTTTTCTATTCCATTGTTTATAAAATTGAGAGTTTTCCTCTCTGACTACAGACATAAAGAAGGGAAGCACCCCTAATTTATAAAGACCCTTTGATAGATGTCTAGGAAAATCTCTTTCTTTTGAGTAAAACTTTTTCGGATCAATTACCATTAAAGAGCCATTTGGCTGAATTATAATGTCCTTACACCTTATGTCTTGCTTTAGGAATCCTAATTTTTTAAACTCTTCTAACAGCTTGATAATCTTTACTGCAAGTTTCTTATCTAGGCCATGTTTTTTTATATAATCTTTTAGTATTATACCATCAACATAGTCTCTTATCATATAGTTTCCTGACATGCCGTAAACTCGAGGAAAGTATCTATTATTATTTACTCTGTTTAGGATATAGTACTCTTTTTGGCAGCTCTCAACGGTAAAACAAATTTTAATTACCTTTTCATCAGGAAGTAAATAGACTATGCCATTATTACCTCTGCCTAGAAGTTTACAATCTAAAAGATTAACATCAAAATTCTTAATATACCTTTCATATATACTTTTATTCAATTTAGCTCCCTTCCTAAAATTGCTATGGACTGTGGGATTTACCTTTAAACTAAAAAATAGTTTCATTTCATAATATGCTTCAAGTTATAGAAATGATCATAATTTATGCTATAATTTTTCTATAAGTATATAGTTGTAGAAAAGAGTGGAATAAATGGAGAAAAAACTAGCTATTATAAGTTACAGTCCATCAGTTATGGACACCTACCAAAAGCAAATTGTAAGTTTATTTTCAGATAAAGTTTTAGTAGACAAGTATTTTATAGGAAGTGAGGAAATTAGAAAAGGCATAGAGGCAGACTTAGTGTTGCTTCCTTCTTATAGTATATTTTTAGATATTAAACCCTATATAAACAAAAGCAGCGAGGTTATTGTCATTAACAGAACCATATCTCAAGAGGCTTTAGATACAATTATGAATATACCGGAGGGAACAGAAGGCATACTATTAGATGAGAGCTTAGAATTAGCTGTTCAAATGGTTTCTATAATATATGGATTAGGAGGCAGACATATAGAGCTTACGCCTGCTTCTGTTGAAAATCATGAAAATACTAAAGAAAAAACTGTAATTTCATTAGGGGAGTTGACATCTACCCTGGCACCAGGTACTGATATAATAAACCTTGGTAATGCTCTTTTGGATTTGGACACTATAGTGGATATAGGCGCTAAGCTTAATTTAATTCATGTTCTCCAAAGACAGGATATCAGAAAAAGCTATAAGGAAAGTGTAACTAGAAACTCTGGATTATCTAATATTATCAGGCAAACAAATCGCTTTGAAAGTGAGCTGGATATTCTCCTTCAAGTTTTAGATGATGGTATTATAGGAGTTAATTCTAAGGGGATAATATCTATTTTTAATGAAGGTGCAGAAAATATTATAGGTTATAAAAGAACTAAGATTGTAGGAGGACAAGCAGCTTATATCTTGCCACATCTTCCCTTTGAATATGTGCTTAAAAATCGTGAGCCCATAAAGGAAAAGCTTATTAATATTAATGGTTATGATGTGGTGGTATCTACTCACCCCATAATTCATTCAAATAGACTATATGGAGCAGTTGCTATTGTAAGAAAGTTTAGTGATATAGAGAAGAAACAGCATAAGCTTAGAGAACAGCTTATAGGTAAGGGACATAGAGCAAAATACAGCTTTGAGGATATATCCGGGGAAAGCGAAGAAATAAAAAAATGTATTGATATTGCGAAAAGAATGGCAAAATCAGACTCCTCCATACTGCTTACAGGGGAAAGTGGAACAGGAAAGGAACTCTTTGCCCAAGCTATACACAATGGCTCTAAAAGAAAAAATTATCAATTTGTAGCAGTAAACTGTGGTGCCCTGCCAGAAAGTCTTTTGGAAAGTGAATTGTTTGGATATGAGGAAGGTGCTTTTACAGGAGCTAGAAAAGGTGGAAAGCCAGGGCTTTTTGAATTAGCCCACAATGGAACTTTGTTTCTAGATGAAATTGGAGAAATGCCGCTAAATCTTCAGATGAGACTTTTAAGAGTTCTTCAGGAAAGAGAAGTAATGAGAATTGGCGGGGATAGGCTAATTAAAGTAAATATTAGAATAATTGTTGCAACTAATAGGGATCTGAAAACCATGGTTAAAAAGGGTGAGTTTAGAGAGGATTTATATTACAGATTGAAGGTACTGCCTTTGAAATTACCTTCTTTAAGGACAAGAAAAGAAGATATATTACCTTTAATTAATGAAATGGAAAAAACCTTTAACACTAATTTTGATTTAACAAAGGCTGCAAAGGAGGCACTGCTTGCCCACAGCTGGAAGGGGAATATAAGAGAACTTAAAAATTATGTAGAGTATTTTGCTAATCTAGGCCTTAGAGAAGTAGACGTAGAGGACTTGCCCTTTGATGAAGAAGAAGAATTCTACGAGGACACTTTAAATTCAGAAGAAGAAAGCCTAGTGAAGAAACTTTTGGAAATTGGTGAAGATAAAATTCAGAGATATTTGTTTGTATTAGAAGAATTGGAAAAAAGTTATACTGACAAAAGGAGACTAGGGAGAAGAACTCTATATTTAATAGCTCTAGAAAAGGGCTTTTTTTTAAGTGAGCAGGAGATTAGAACGATCTTAATCAATCTTGAAAAGCTTCTAATGGTGAAGATTTATACTGGAAGAAGCGGTACTGTAATAACAGATTTGGGAAGAAAGGTAATTAAGGAGCTGAAACAAAAATATTAACACTCTTTAAGTTTATAGACAAATACCTCAGAAAAGTTTAACCGGTATTTCAAATAGAGGTATAGTCAGTAGAAAGCTTTAGAAGGACTCTCTAGTGCTATACCTTAATAAAATATACCAGTATTCAGTGCTCTAAAGATTGCTCCCGAGCATTATCCTGATTTTTCTCGCTATCAGAGGTATCCACCTGAAACTGATTTGTTCTACCCATCATATAAGCAAGTTTAATTATTGATTTTTCTTCCTCCGTCATTTCCCTATTAAACATCTTTTCAAACTGACTGATAAGTTTATCGTTATCAATCTTTGGCTTAGAGTTATTTTGTCTCTTTGGAGCTATATAATCTTCTATATTATATTTTTTAGGTTTAATCTTCTTATTAAAGATTCTGTTAAAAACCTCTGCAGTATAATAGGCATCATTAATTGCATTATGAAATTCATAATTAGTAAGTATTCCATAGGACTCCACTGCTTTATGAAGACCGATGTTAGTTCCTTTGGGACAGTTTAGATATCTCGAAGCATACCTTTGGATATCTATATAATCCCTAGGTATCACAGAGAGGTCTAGTTTATGATAGTGCACATTTCTAAGCAGCTCTTTTATATCTGTCATTCCCCAGATACATAAAATATTCTTAGAGTCCTCAATAAAATTTATGAATTCTTCAAAAACATCCTTAAAAGGATTTGCATTATATAATTCTTCTGGATTTATATTAGTGAGATCTTTTATGAAGGGATTAAGCTCACTATATACTTCAGGCTTTACCAGTCTATCTAAAACTGAGGTTATTTTAAGGTTTTTGTCTAGCTTTATAGCACCAAGCTGGATTATTTCAAAGGGGCATAGGGGGTTTACATTGCTGCCTTCTTTATGAGAGTTATAGCTCTGGTTAAATTCTAGATCAAATACTATGTAACTCATATAATTATCCTCGAAAATTAATAATAATATTACTTAGTATATCACTGAATAATATAAAAAAATACTAAAATCATTCAAATAATTCTTAGTAAAAAAGTTAAAGCCAGTACTTAATGACTTAAGCACTGACTATAATTACATTTTTATAATTACATCCAAAATACCGGTACTCCTATTTTGACACCTATCTCTCGATAGGTGGGTAATCTCACAGATGGCTCTATCGCCTTCAATGCCATAAAAGGACTCACAAGAAAGTACATATCCACATCTAGATATTGATCTCCCGAAGCTTTAATGTAGGTTCAAAAAAGGAGCTTAACGAATATTTCAGAAATCACAATCTATATTAGCGTTATGGGGTACCACTAGGTACCTGTAAACTAGCTTAGATACTGAGTAAACAATGTTACTGTCCTTCGCTGAAATTATAATAACACATTTAATTTATCTATGCAAGAGCAAAAATAACCTAGATAAAAAATTTAATGGGTTGATTGGTGTTGAAAAAACATACCGATTAACCCATTGATTTCATTATGAATTGCAGGAGCTTAGTAAAATAAATAGATTAAAAGATGGACATTATTGGCATAATATTTGCTATATAAAAGGTTGAATACAGTTTTTAAAAAATTCTAACAAATTGGAGGGAATATATGTATAAAATATTAGCTATTAATCCAGGTTCTACTTCTACAAAGATAGCTCTTTACGAAGATACCAATGAATTATTTAAGAAAAATATAGAGCACTCTAATGAAGAAATAGCAAAATATAAAAATATTACAGACCAGTATGAAATGAGATATAAGGCCATAATGGACCTTTTAGAAGAAATGAATTTTGATGTTAAAGAGCTCTCTGCTGTAGTTGGAAGAGGGGGATTACTGCCACCAGTTAAGTCTGGAGCTTATAGAGTAAATGAGGCTATGGTGGAAAGATTAGCTAAAAGACCTTTAGTTGAACATGCATCAAATTTAGGAGCTATAATTGCTAATGAAATATCAAAGCCTTTACATATACCAGCATTTATATATGACTCCGTAGCGGTAGATGAGCTTCAGGATATTGCAAGAATATCTGGAATGGCAGATATAAAAAGAGAAAGCTTTGTTCATGCGCTAAACATGAGGGCAGTGGCTATGAAAGTAGCAGAAAAGATACAAAAACCTTATGAAGAGGTTAACTTTATTGTGGCTCACCTAGGTGGAGGTATATCCATAAGTGTTCACAATAAGGGCAAAATGATTGACATTGTGTCCGATGATGAAGGACCATTCTCACCGGAAAGGGCTGGAAGAGTGCCTTGTAAACGATTAATAGAGATGTGCTATAAAAACGATAAAAACGTTATGAAAAAGAAGCTAAGAGGAGAAGGTGGACTTATTTCCTACTTAGGAACTAATAGTGCCCTTGAAGTAGAAAAGAAAATATTAAGCGGGGATGAAGAAGCTAAGCTAGTTTATGAAGCTATGGCATATCAGATAGCAAAGGGAATAGGAGAGCTAGCTACAGTAGTAGATGGAGAAGTAGATGCAATAGTAATAACAGGAGGCATAGCCTACTCAAAAATGATAACAGAGTGGATACAAAAGAGAGTAAAGTTTATTGCCAATGTGGAAATCGTACCAGGAGAAAACGAACTAGAGGCTCTAGCTTTTGGAACTCTTAGAGTATTAAAAGGTGAAGAAAAGGCACATGAGTATGACTTAGATTAATAAAGGAAATGGATTTATAACTTTTAAGGGGAAGGCACAGGAATATGATTTAAATTAATATTAATAGGGGGAAAATCATGGGAAAGTGTTTATTTAGAAATGAAGTAAATTCAGTAAGGCCTTATGTTCCAGGTAAGCCTGTAGAGGAATTAAAGAGAGAATTAGGCTTAGAAGATATTGAAAAGCTTGCGTCTAACGAAAATCCATTAGGACCATCACCTAAAGCAATAGAGGCTATAAGAAAAGAAGCGGAGTACATTAATATATATCCAGAATCTAATGCTACAAAGGTAAAAGAAAAGCTAGCAGAAAAATATAATTTATCTGTTGATAACATCGTTACAGGTAATGGGGGAGAAGAACTTCTAAAATTAATAGCAGAAACCTTTATAAATTCTGGCGATGAAGCAATAATGGCTGATACTACCTTTGATAAGTATGCATCAGAAGTATCCTTTATGGGAGGAACAGCGGTAAAGCTTCCTTTAAAGAATTATAAACATGATTTTGAAGGTTTTATAGGCACTATAAATGATAATACAAAACTAATATTCATATGTAATCCAAATAATCCTACAGGAAATATAGCTACTAAAGATGAGTTAGATAGCTTTGTGAAAAATGTACCTGAGGATGTAGTAATAGTTTTAGATGAAGCTTATTATGACTATGCTGTTATGAATCCAGAGTATCCAGACAGCTTAGAAATATTAAAGAAGAGACCAAATACTATTATTCTGAGAACTTTTTCTAAGGTTGCTGGAATAGCTGCTGTTAGAATAGGATACCTTTTGACTTCTAAGGAAATTGCTGATGCTATGAATAAGATAAGACTAGTTTTTAGCGTAAATAGATTAGCACAGGCAGCAGCATTAGGAGCACTTGAGGATACAGAGCATATACAAAAAACTGTAGAATTAAACTACAAGTCACTAGGATTAATGGAAGAATATTTTAATAAAAGAAGTTTTGAATATATAAAGTCTAATGCAAACTTTATATTTGTTAATATAGGAGAAGACTCAAGAGTGGTCTTCAATGAATTATTGAAAAAGGGAATAATAATAAGACCAGGATATCTATGGGGTTGGGATAGCTGGCTCCGAATAAGCACAGGCACAATTGAGCAAACACAAAAGTTTGTAGATAAATTAGATGAAGTGTTAAATGAACTTTGTAAAAATGAATTAAGTTTAGCATAATAGGGTTAAAAAAGAAGGGGGAACATAAATGAAAAAGCTTATGACAGGTAATGAAGCAATTGCCAGAGGATTTTATGAAGCAGGGGGAAATGTAGCAGCAGCTTACCCAGGAACACCATCTACAGAAATACTTGAGAATATTTCAGAGTATAAGGAAATTTACTCAGAGTGGGCTCCAAATGAAAAGGTTGCAGTAGAAGTTGCAATAGGTGCTTCTATAGCAGGAGCAAGATCTCTATCAGCTATGAAGCACGTAGGAGTGAATGTAGCTGCAGATCCTTTCATGACTTATGCTTATGAGGGAGTAAATGGAGGCTTTATACTAGTTTCTGCAGATGATCCAGGAATGCATTCATCACAAAATGAACAGGATAATAGATATTATGCAAAGTTTGCTAAAATAGCTATGGTAGAGCCAAGTGACAGTCAGGAAGCAAAGGATTTTGTAAAAGATGCTTTAGAAATATCAGAGAACTTCGATACTCCAGTACTTTTTAGAGTTTCCACAAGAATATGTCACTCAAAGTCTTTAGTTGAACTAGGAGAAAGACAAGAGGTGGAAATGAAGCCTTATGTAAAAACACCAGATAAGTTCATTATTACACCAGCTCATGCTAAGAAACTTCACGTAGTTGTTGAAGATAGACTAAAAAAATTAGAGGAATTTAGTAATAATACTCCTCTAAACACAATTGAGTGGGCAGATAAGAAAATAGGTATAATAACTTCCGGTATATCTTATCAATATGCTAAAGAAGTATTCGGAGATAAGGCTTCCTATTTAAAATTAGGATTTACTCATCCACTTCCTTTTGCAAAGATAGAAGCTTTTGCTAAAGAAGTAGAAACTTTATATGTAATAGAAGAACTTGAGCCTTATATAGAAGAGCAGATAAAGGCTAGAGGAATAGCTTGTATAGGCAAAGATAAAATTACAAACATGGGAGAGTTAAATCCAGATGTAGTTGCTAGTGCTCTTGTAGCAGAGGAAGCTAAAGAAGAAGTAGCAAGCAGCCTTGAAGCACTACAACAGGGAGTTATTTCAAGACCACCTACTTTATGTGCAGGATGTCCACACAGAGGTCTATTCTACAGCTTATCAAAGAAAAAGAACATTATGATTACTGGAGATATAGGCTGTTATACTCTAGGTTCTGCAGAGCCTTTAAATGCAATGGATACTTGTATCTGCATGGGAGCTTCTGTAAGTGCTGGTCACGGAGCACAAAAGGTTTTCAACATGAGAGGGGAAAACAAAAAGGTAGTAGCTGTGCTAGGAGATTCAACTTTCTTCCATACAGGACTATCAAGCTTAATAGATGTAGTTTATAACAAAGGAAATTCTGTTACTATAGTTCTAGATAACAGAATAACTGGAATGACAGGACATCAGGAAAACCCAGGTACAGGCTATACTTTAATGGGAGAAAAGACTGAAGCTATAGATATAGAAAAGCTTTGTAGAGCTGTAGGAGTTAAGAATGTAAAGGTTGTAAACCCATTAAACCTAAAGGAAACAGATGAAGCAGTAAATGAAGCATTAAAAGCTGACGAACCTTCTGTTATCATTACAAAATGGCCATGCGTTCTTAAAAAGTTAAGTGTAGAAGATAAGCAGCAGTTTGATTGCAGCGTTAAGAGCTATGAAGTAAATGAAGATAAATGTAAAAAGTGTAAGATGTGTACTAAGACAGGATGTCCAGCTATATCAATGAAAGAATATTCAAGCATAGATAAGACTATGTGTGTAGGCTGTTCATTATGTGCACAAGTTTGTCCATTTGAAGCAATAGAAAGGGTAGGTGAATAGTAATGAGTGACGTAAAAAATATTCTTTTAGTTGGTGTTGGAGGACAGGGTACAATACTAGCTTCTAAAATACTTTGTGCTGGATTAATAGATGCAGGTTATGACGTAAAGATGTCAGAGGTTCATGGAATGGCTCAAAGAGGAGGAAGCGTTACAACACAGGTTAGATATGGTAAAAAGGTATATTCACCTATCATAGGAAAAGGTCAGGCAGATGTAATTGTTGCCTTTGAAAGAATAGAAGCTTTAAGATGGATAGAGTATTTAAAGCCAGATGGAAAAATAGTAGTAAATGATTATGCTATACCTTCTGCTACTGTGCTTTCAGGAAAGGAACAATATCCAGAGGATGTAGTAGACAGATTAAAGGGAGCTTTCAAAAATCTAACTATTATAAATGCATCAGGAGAAGCTTTAGAACTTGGAAACATTAAGGCACAGAACGTAGTTATGCTTGGAGGTCTTGTAAAGGCTCTAAACCTTCCAGAAGTAGACTGGGTTAAAGCAGTTCGTGAAAATGTAAAGGAAAAATTTGTTGACTTAAATATAGCTGCTCTTGAAAGAGGTATGGCTGTATAATGAATAAAAAACTGGCATATGTTTAAAAGCATGTGCCAGTTTTTTATTGAGTTCCTAGTGAAAAAGGAGTAAAATTTTAGTAAAATTTACTTTGTTTTAAAAGCACAGAACACAAGGGGGTATTCAAATGCTTAATGGCTGTGGGGATATTTTTAAAGATAAATTTGGGCAGGAAAATTATAGACTATTCTTTGCTCCAGGAAGAATTAATTTAATTGGAGAACACACAGATTATAATGGTGGACATGTTTTTCCTTGTGCAATCACTCTTGGCACATACGCTTTTGCTGAAAAAAATAATAAAAATGTAGTTCGTATGTATTCTATGAATTTTGAAGAAAAGGGAATAATAGAATTTTCCTTGAAGGATTTAGACTATAAAGGAGAGGATGCTTGGAGTAACTACCCAAAGGGAATAATCCGTTATTTTATCGAAGCAGGCTTTGATATTAATTCAGGAATGGATATTTTATTTTATGGAGAAATACCAAATGGTGCAGGACTATCTTCCTCTGCATCTATTGAGTTAGTGACAGCAGTACTATTAGAAGGGTTATTTAATTTAGATATAGATCCTATTGAGATGGTGAAGATAGGAAAAAGGGTGGAAAATGAATTTATAGGTGTAAACAGTGGTATAATGGACCAGTTTGCCATTAGAATGGGAAAAGAAGGCTATGGAGTTTTACTTGATTGTGAGACCTTAAACTATTCCTATGCACCAATAACCTTAGATAATCACAATATCATTATTATGAACACAAATAAACGTCGTTCACTAACAGACTCTAAGTACAATGAAAGAAGGGCAGAATGTGAAGAGGCCTTAAAAAGACTTCAGACAGTGACAAAGGTAAAATCCCTTGGTGAACTAGATGAAGAAAGCTTTGAAAGTCATAAAAAGGTCATTGGCGATGAAATATTAATAAAACGGGCAAAACATGCAGTTTATGAAAATCGTCGTACCATAAGGGCACTGGAAGAATTGAAAAAGGGAAAATTAATAGAGTTTGGGAAGCTAGTTAATGATTCTCACAATTCCCTTCGTTATGATTATGAAGTTACAGGAAAAGAATTAGATACCTTAGTGGAGTCAGCTTGGCAGCAAAAAGGAGTCTTAGGTTCCCGTATGATTGGGGCAGGCTTTGGAGGCTGTGCTATTGCTATTGTTGAAAAGGAATATACAGAAAAGTTTATTAAGGAGGTAGGAAAGAGATACAAAGAAATTATAGGATATGAGGCTTCCTTCTACACTGCAGATATTGGTGACGGAGCAAAAGAAATAAGGATAACTATAAATATATATGAAGTTATTAGAAAGTTAATTAATAAAGCAGTAGATGCAAGGCTTATTGAAAAAGAAGATGAAGTTTATGTATCAAACAGAATTATTGCTCTTTTAGGTATAGAGGAGATGAAAGCTGCAGAGACTGCTGGAGAAGTAAATAATGAAGATATACCAGAGTTATTAGAAAAAATAGTGAAGTACGGCTGTGAAAAGGGAATAATTGAAGATATTTTTGATGAAAGGGAAATACTGTCTAGCAGTATAATGGATTGCTTTATAGATAAGCCTTCTGTAATTAATAAGCATTTTTATGAAAGATATAAAGAAAATCCAGAAAGGGCAACGGAATACTTTTATGATTTAAGTAAAAACAGCAATTATATTCAAAGTAAGAGGATTGGAAAAAATATTAATTACAAGGCAAGTACAGAATATGGAGAACTTGATATTACTATAAATCTATCTAAACCAGAAAAAAATCCAAAGGATATCATAAAAGAAGGAAAGTTAAAAAGCACAAACTATCCTAAGTGTCTGTTGTGTATTGAAAATGAAGGATATGCAGGAAGAATAGGACACCCTGCCCGCGCTAATCATCGTATGATTAGAATAGATTTATTAAAGGAGCAGTGGTATTTACAATATTCTCCTTATTCCTACTACAATGAACACTGTATAGTACTTTCCAAAGAGCATAGAGATATGAAAATAGATCGCCAAAGCTTTTCTAGTCTGCTGGCTTTTGTAGAATTATTTCCACACTATTTTCTTGGCTCCAATGCGGACCTTCCAATTGTAGGAGGCTCCATACTATCCCATGATCATTATCAAGGTGGTAGATATGAATTTGCTATGGCAAAGGCAGAAGAAGAATGTAAATTTAAAATAGATAGGTTTCCAGAGGTTCAATGTGCTGTAATTAAATGGCCAATGTCTGTAATTCGCTTAAAAAGCGCAAATATAGCATCACTAGTAGATACAGCAGAACATATTTTAAACTCCTGGAGAAGATATAATGATGAGTCAGTAGATATATATGCCTATACAAAGGAGGTTCCACATAATACCATAACCCCTATAGCGAGAAAAAAGAACAACTTTTTTGAACTAGATCTTGTACTTAGAAATAACCGCACCAGTAAAGACCATCCTCTAGGTATTTTTCATCCTAGGGAAGATGTTCATCATATCAAAAAGGAAAATATAGGACTAATTGAAGTTATGGGACTAGCAGTCCTTCCAGCAAGACTTAAAACCGAGTTAAAAGATGTAGGAGAGTACTTGTTAGGGCATAAAGACAATATAGCAGAATACCATAAAAATTGGGCAGAGGAATTAAAAGAAAGATATAGAGAAAAATTAAATAGTGATAACTTAGAGGAAATAATAAGAAAAGAGACTGCAGCTAAATTTAAGAGAGTATTAGAGGATGCAGCAGTATTTAAGAGAGATGAAAGAGGCAGAAAGGCCTTTAAGAGATTTATAGAAAGCTTGAATTAATTAGTTTAGAAATAAGCAGAGAGATAGAGTGTAAATAAGATTTATATTCTATCTCTTTATTTATTTTAAGTTAAGGACAAGTTTAAAAATAGTACATATTATGTACTAGATAAAAACCATATTCACATATTTTTACGAGGGGGAGAAGTTAAGTGGTAAAAAGTATTAAAATAAAACTACTGATTTTCACGCTAGTATTATCCTTAATTCCGCTTTTAATTACTAATTCTTATCAGCTTTTAAGTTACAGCAGTAATCAAAACAAAGAAATAACCGCCCACCTGCAGGATCTTGCAGAGAGTAAAGCAGATGGAATAAACCTGTGGATGGAAGAAAAGATAGATTTGTTAGATGCAGTATACAAAAGTCACCCTGAAATACAAACAACTGATGAAAACAGTATTGTACCAATGTTAAAAAGTATTAAAGGACAGTATGCTGGTATTGATAGTGTGGTTTTTTCCGATGGCAAAGGTAATGCAGTAGATGACAAAGGGAAAAAGAGCAGTGTTATTGATAGAGAGTATTTCTTAAGGGCTCAAAAGGGGGACTCCATTATACTCAGTGATATAGTCACAAGCAAAAGTACTGGAAAGAATGTAATAGTATTTATAAAGCCTATAATAAAGGATGGAGGAGAATTTAAAGGTTTATTTATGCTGACAGTTGATGCAGAAAGAATGATTAAAACTGTGCAGGACATAAAAATAGGAGAAACAGGTTATGGATATTTAATAAATAAGAATACTACTGTATTTTTATTTCATCCAACAAAGGAGAATATAGGGAAAAAGTACGCCGAGGTAAATCCTGATAATGCTAAAGTCTTTCAGGAAACTGTATTTAAAAATCATAGCGGTAACTTGGAGTATATAGCCTTTGATAAGACAGAGAGATTAGGTTACTATCATGCAATAGATGCGGCAAATTGGCAGTTAGTTGTGACAGGAAAGACATCAGAAGTATTAGAGGGGTTAAATAAAAATACTAAGGTAGTTGTCTCTTTAGTAGCTATAACTGTCATTACCGTTATTTTGCTAAGCATAGTTATTGGTACTTCCTTTGTAAAACCAATAGAGAAAGTAACAGAGCTTTTAGTTAAAACAGAACAGCTGGATTTAGTTAAGGATGATGATATTGAAAAGATTTATAAGAAAAAAGATGAAACAGGAGTTATGGCTAAGGCCCTGGAAAACACAAGGAAGACCATGAGAGAAATAATAGAGAAGATACAGCAGACGTACCTTGTTATAGAAAAAAACATTAAAGAGCTATCCTCTACCTTGGGAGAAACAACAGGGTCAATTGAAAGTATAGCAAAGGCAATTGATGACATGGCACAAGGGTCTACTGAATTGGCTAAAAACACACAAATAAGTGCAGTTAAACTAGAAATGCTTTCTAAGGAAATTGAAGATGCCAATAATACCTCTTCACAAATAAGGGAGCTTATAGACGAAAGTAAAAAGGCTAAAGACAACGGAATAGAGGTTGCTGCTAAACTTCAAAGTGTAGTAGAGAAAAATAAAGCCGTTGCAAGCAGAGTTGGGGAAAAAGTAGTTATTCTTGATGAAAAATCAAGAAAAATCAGCGTAATTACTGAGACAATAAAAAATATAACCTCTCAAATTAATTTACTTTCACTTAACGCTGCCATAGAGTCAGCAAGGGCTGGAGAGGCAGGAAAGGGCTTTGCAGTAGTTTCAAATGAGATTAAAAAACTTGCTTCTGACACAGCAGCATCTACTGTAGAGATTGAAAATATTATAGAGGAATTTAAAGGAATAATTGAGAGTACGAAAGGAGAAATGATTGTTGCAGGAGAAACTATAGAAAATACAAGTGAAATGAGCAAGGTAACAGAGGAGGCCTTTGTTAGTATAGATAAGTCAGTTACAAATATCATTGAAAAAATTGATTCTTTAATTAAGGATATTGGACAAATGAGCAAGGATAAAGAAGAGGTTGTTAAGGCCATAGAAGATATATCTGCAGTGGTAGAAGAGGCTGCTTCTACAACAGAGGAAATTTCCGCATCTACTCAGCAGCAATCTGCCAGCATAGAGCAAATATCAAACTTTGCAGAAAAGTTATATAACATTGCTATAGAATTAGAAGATTTAATTACAAAGTTTAAGGTTTAAAATGATAAAGTGCTTGTTTTCACACAGGCACTTTGTTTTTTAGGGTAAAAAATGGTTCTATTCATATATTGACAGTTGCTGCAGTAAGGTTTAAGGTTGAATTAAGGTTTTAGGTATGTTTTTCCACATTGGACTTGGGGTTAATGTATATGAAAAAGGGGGATGAGAGGTATGAAGGTAACTAAAAAGCTTTTTGGAGAAATAAATTGGGAAAATGTATACGAATACACATTAAAAAATGATAAGGGGATAGAAATTAGTTGCTTAGATTATGGTTGTGTAATTACAAAGATAGTAACTCCAGACAGGCATGGAAAGTATGAAAATATTGTGTTGGGCTTTGAGGATATAGAAAGCTATAGGGAAAAGTCTCCTTATTTTGGAGCCGTTGTAGGAAGGGTAGCAGGGAGGATAAAAGGAGGAGAATTTGAACTAGAAGGAAGAACTTATACATTAGCAAATAACGATGGAAAGAACCATCTACATGGAGGGGTAAAAGGTTTTAATGATGTAATATGGGAGGCAGAAATTACAGAAGGGGAAGATGAGATTAAGATAGAATTTTCCTATACCAGTTTAGATGGAGAAGAAGGCTATCCAGGAAACCTTGATGTGAAAGTAGAATATATCCTTAACAATGATAATGAATTTATAATTCAATATAAGGCAGAAACAGATAAGACAACATTATTTAATCCAACAAACCATAGTTATTTTAATTTGAGCGGTAATTTAAAGAGAGATGTGTTAGAACACAGTTTGAAAGTAGATAGTAGTAAGTTCTTAGAAATAGATGAAGAATTACTGCCTACTGGAAAGGTTTTAGAGGTAAGTGATACAGTTTTTGATTTTAGAAAGGGAAGAAAAATAAAAGAGGGCGTTAGTTCTAATTATATTCAAAACAAAATAGTTGGACAGGGCTATGATCATACCTTTATATTAAACAGCAATAACTCTGAAATACTGCTGTGGGATGAGGAAAGCGGTCGTAAATTAGTAATGAATACAGATGCACCAGCAGTTGTACTTTATACCAGTAATCAATTAGAAGAAGGAATGGACCTTTATGGAGTAAGTTCTAGGAGCTACTTAGGGCTTTGTTTAGAAACTCAGATACCACCAGATGCAATTCATCATGAGAGTTTCCCTGATTGCATTTTAAGGCCAGAGGAGATTTTTATTTCAAGAACTAAGTATACTTTTTCACTTGAATAATTAAGTAGTTAAGCTATAGGGTATAATGACTTAAAAGAATATCTAAAAATAAATATTGATAATTAGTAGAATATATGGTAATTTTAATATGTTATATAAAAAAGTTATGGAGGTGAAAAAGATGGCTAAGGTCTTTTTAGTAAATACAATTTTAGATAGACTACCAATGTCATTATCTGGAATCACACATGTAGTTTGTGATTTTACGGGAGAAGTCTGTCCAAAATTAAATAGTATACTAAAAAGAAGTGAGTTATCTTTGCCTTAAATACATTATAATTTTGTTATTTGTAACCTAGGTAAGGAGTAGCTTACCTAGGTTTTAATTTTTATATTATGAAGTGGAAACTTGAATCAGATGGAGTTTCAACTCCATCTGATTCTTAGTTGAACGAATCCAGGACGCAGCCGCTCTAATACTCCCTCTTAGGGAAGAGGGAGTATTAGAGCGGGTAGTCATCGGATAAAGCTAGTTCTATATCTAGAGATGGTATTGATTTGTGCCGCCAGTATTTAGGTTATTTCTAGCCATTAATTTCTTTCCACAATTTTGTTTCAAAATATAAAAGCCTAGGTGAGTATTACTTACTTAGGTTTTATTATTTTGCAAAAAAACATAAACATAGGGAGGAGTTAACAGTGATACAGTTAGCATTAAAAGAAATAGAAAAATATTTTGGTGGCAATAGAATCTTTAGGAACATTAATTTTGAAGTTGAAAGTGGAGAAAGAGTTGGATTAATAGGAAGAAATGGTGCAGGTAAAACTACAATATTTAAAATTATTGCTGGTATTGAAAAACAGGATAAGGGTGATATTTTTATAAGAAAAAATGCTACTATAGGGTACCTAGATCAAATACCTAGCTATTCTGAAGAATTTAAAGTATTAGATGTTTTAAAAACTGCTTTTGAAATCCAATATGAAATAGGTAAAGAATTAAAGACATTAGAATTAGAGATGGCTACTTTAGAAGGTAGTAAATTAGAATATGCAATAAAAAAATATGGTGAGCTTAATGAACTTTATGAAGCAAAAGGTGGTTATGAAATAGAAGAAAATATGAGTAAGGTTTGTACTGGGTTAAAATTCAATGATGAATTTCTAAATAGAGAGTTCATAAGTTTAAGTGGTGGTGAAAAGACCATTGTAGTATTAGGTAAAATTCTATTGCAGAATCCAGATATACTCCTTCTTGATGAGCCTTCAAATCATTTAGATATGGCATCAATAGAATGGCTTGAAGGATATCTTAAAGGATATAAAGGAACAGTGATGGTTATTTCTCATGATAGATATTTCTTAGATAGAGTAGTGACAAAGATACTTGAAATTGAAGATGGAGAAAGTTCTTTATACAATGGTAATTACTCTTATTATATTAAGGAAAAGCAAAGAAGAGTTTTTGAGCAGTTTGAAGCTTATAAGGATCAACAGAAAAAAATAAAGGCTATGGAAAAAGCAATAAAACAATTAAGGCAATGGGCTGCCCAGGGAGATAATGAAAAGTTTTTTAAAAGAGCAGAAAGTATGCAAAAGAGGTTAGATAAAATACAAAAAATTGATAAACCTCTAATAGAGCAACCTAAAATTCAATTAGATTTTGTTGATGCAGACAGGTCTGGTAAAGAAGTAGTAATTATTAAAGACCTATGTAAAAGCTTTGAACAAAAAAAGCTGTTAGAGAATTTAAATTTATATGTTAGATATGGAGAGCGTACAGCTTTAATAGGTGATAATGGAAGCGGTAAATCAACTATTATAAAAATACTTTTAGGCGAAGTTGAGGCTGATTTTGGGGAAGCAAAGCTTGGAGCCAACACTAAAATAGGATACCTTCCTCAAAATATAACCTTTAGCAATGAAGAATTAACGGTTCTTGAAGCTTTTAGAGAGGATATGAATATTTTAGAAGGTTCAGCAAGGGGAATACTAGCCAAATTTTTATTCTATGGAGAAAGTGTTTTTAAAAAGGTTAAGAATCTCTCTGGAGGAGAAAAAAGCAGGCTTAAGCTTTGTAAGTTGATTCAAAATAATATAAATTTATTAATACTTGATGAACCAACTAATCACTTGGATATAGATTCTAGAGAAAATCTTGAAGATGCTTTAATGGAGTTTAGTGGAACTATTCTATTTGTATCCCATGATAGATTCTTTATAAATAAACTTTCACATAGAATATGTGAAATAGAAAATAAAAGAGTCGTAGATTACTATGGAAATTATGAATATTATAAAGAGAAGAAGGAGGAGTCCAGTAAAAATAAAATAGAACCTCTTAATAAAGAAAAAGAGAAAAAATTAAAGGGCAAAGCAAATACTAAAAAACAGCTGTCTAATAACAAGATAAAGGAAGCTGAAATGTTGGAAAAGACAGTAGGGGAACTTGAGGAAAAGTTAAAAGCTATAAATAATGAAATGATTAATAGTGGAAGTAACTATGATAAATTGTTGGAGCTAGAAAAAGAAAGAGCAGCAATTCAATCAGAATTAGATTTAACCCTTGAAAAGTGGGTGGAAATAGAAAGTTTATAGCATTTGTTGAAGTAAGTTAACTTTATACTGAAAATTTTTGCAGCACAGCATTGTTAATATCATAATAAAAACTTTTGATTTTAAGAAATCCTTTCAGTATAATTATAGGAAATGATAGTAAAAAATATAAATTGCTATGGAAATAAGCAATTTATGTTTTTGAGGATTTTTACAAATATATTGTATAAAGAAAGGACGATTATAATGGAAAACATAAATAGCTGCACCACATTAAATAATGGAGTGAAGATGCCATGGCTTGGTTTTGGTACTTATAAGATAGAAGATGGAAGTACAGTTACTGAATCAGTAAAGGAAGCTCTCAGGATAGGCTATAGACATATTGATACAGCTTCTCTTTATAATAATGAAGAGGGAATTGGAATCGCATTAAAGGAAAGTGGAATAGAAAGAAAAGAGATATTTTTAGTAAGTAAGGTTTGGAACTCAGACCAAGGCTATGAAAAAACTCTAAATGCTTTTGAAACTTCCCTTAAAAAGCTTCAAACAGACTATCTTGATTTATATTTAATTCACTGGCCTCAGCTTTTGAATAAAGAAACCTGGAGAGCCTTAGAAAAGCTTTATAAGGAAGGAAGGGTAAGGGCTATTGGAGTATGTAATTTCAAAGAAAGTCACTTAAGAGATTTAATGGAAGATGCTGAAATTCCACCAATGGTAAATCAAGTGGAGTTCCATCCTTACCTTATTCAAAATGACTTACTAGACTTCTGCAAAGATAATAACATACAGTTAGAAGCATGGTCACCATTGATGAGAGGTAATATCCTTAAAGTTGATTTATTACAAGAGCTTGCAAAGAAATATGGAAAAACAGTATCTCAAATTGTATTAAGGTGGGATTTGCAAAAGGGGATTGTTACAATTCCTAAGTCAACAACTCCTGCAAGAATAAAAGAAAATACAGATATATTTGATTTTGAACTAAGTGAAGAGGATATGGATAAAATTCAACAATTAGATCAAGGTCTAAGATTTGGAAAAGATCCAGATAATGTTTATGCAAATCCTGACATATTTAATAAATAAGGTGAGCTAATTTATCTTAGCATTATTATGGGACTCAAAGGTAGCCTAGTAATTAGACTTGGCAGCCTGTGTATAAGATGATGTTATACGTTGAGCATTAAATATTTTAGGCTATGTTTTAATATGATGTTAAAACATAGCCTAAAAAAATTCTAGGTGGGATTGTCAACCTAGAATACTCAATATTTCAAGAAGATGGCGAATTAACTTTGTCTAAACTCATTTCATTCCAAACACTTCCAGAATTACCGAACCGTTTTTATTGTATAATTTATTTATTCTCTCAATATTCGGGAACCTTTTGGAGTTATAAATCATCTATCATATGTATGGAGGTGGTGAATTGGAATTAGAAAATAGTACTACAGTAAATTCCAAAATAGAAGTTGTTAACTTTAAAACTCTAAGTAAGGATTCTTTTGCGGAACTTATTCTGGAGAATAAGGTTTCTCTCTATAGGCTCTCAAAAAGTATTTTAAAAACCGAAGCTGATGTTCAAGACGCTATAAGTGAAACTATTATTAAAGCCTATACGAATATACATAAGCTAAAAGCAATGAATAGCTTTAAACCTTGGATTATGAAAATACTTGTCAATGAATGTTACAGCATAATAAAAAAACACAAGAAAATAGAGCTTACAGATGATTTTACAGCCTATGAAGGAAGCTACGAAGATAAAACTGACGATAACCTTATGTTTTATGTTAACCAATTAAAGGAGGAGTTTAAGAGTGTAATCATTTTGTTTTACTATGATGATATAAGTATAAAGAATATCAGTAAGATTCTAAACCTCTCTGAAGGTACGGTAAAGTCCAGACTAAGCAGAGCCAAAGTAAAGCTTAAGGTAATGATGGAGGAAAACTCAGGAGGTGATAGTTTTGAATAAATTAGATAATTTTGATAAGCTGCTCAAAAAAAAGGCTCAAGAAGAAGTCTGTTATATACCAGAGAATTTAAATAGGAGTATTAATAACACGCTTGCTAACTTACCTAATAATAAAAAACATAAGAGGTCTATAAAAAAGATAGCCTTAGTTGCCGCATTGGTAGCTGCCATATCCTGTACTACTGTTCTGGCAAGTACCACTTCAACAATTAAAAATACATTAAGCGGAATTATATCACACTTTGATAATACAAAAGATACACGATATATTACTGATAAAACCAGCTTTGATAAATTTAATAAGTCAATAGGGGTTTCTGTTCAGGACAAAGGCATAAAATTTAAAGTAGAAAATATAGCGACAGATGATAACTTTATGAATATCTTTTATACTATAGAGAGTCAAAACTCAATAAATATGTTCCCTAATGACGATGATGCTAAGATTTTTGAGGCCTTTTTATCTACACCTTTTCTAAAACTTAAAATCAACGGAAAAGAGGCAAAGGAATCCAACCACAATGATATAGATGCTTACTTTCAGAGTGATAAGGTCTTAAAGGTAATGAGAAGATTTAATGTATCTCAAATTAACTTACCTGAGAAGTTTGATGTTGAAATATCTACAGATGAAATCTTCAAAACAAAAGGAAAATGGGTAATTACAGCTAGTGTAGACAAATCTGATGTTGCTGTTGAAACAAAAACAGTAAAGCCTAATATAAAGAAAACTATTGATTTAGGAGACTATAAACATAGTATTATAATAGATAAGGTATCTATTTCTCCCTTTGGAGACCAAATAGTTATAAGTGAAAAAACCTTGAATGACAGGCTCTTTGATATATTTGCTATCTTTGATGATAAGGGGAATAATTTAGATGTATTAAATACTGATATACAGGGCAGCCGCTTTGGTAAAGCAACGAATTCTTTTGAATTTATTAAAGGGAGTACCGGTATGAAATACATAAGCTTAGTACCAATAAAATTTACTGAGTCAGGTAAGGCAATTATTGAAAAGGTTGATATTCAGAAGCTGCCTATAACCTTTAAAACTAATAATGCCGGCAGTAGAATTGTTGATAAGATAGAGTTTGATAAAAACGTAATAAGAATTAAGTACCATAATGAAGGACTTCAATTATGGGATCCCGCATTTCTATTCTACGATGCCGCTGGAAACGATCTTGACCTCGGCGCTAATGGAAGCACTACGGCAGTTGATAGACAAACTGGAGAATTTACCCAGACGCTAACCTTTGGTAATAAAAATGTAGATTTTTCAAAGATAGCGAAGATTGGTACATTTACTGGAGTACAGAAAATTGATTTGCTTAAAGATCAGGCTATAAAAATTAATTTGCAATAGTTATATATCTAACTTCTTCTTTGTCAGTTTAGAGTTTATTTTTTAGAAAACCTATCGAATCTAATAGGTTTTCTAAAAAATTTCACTGAGAAGGTAATCTAATACTTATATTAGACCTATTCAAAATCATACATAAAGACATCAAATTTTCTCTCTATGAGATTTTGATTTATTAAGGGTTTAATAGCTTTCCTTTGACATATAGTAGTCTACTAAAGGTTTTGCGTAAATTCATAATTATAGTAAGCATAATTTATCATAATATTGGTACACAAATTTCACAATAATGCCTATTTATCATCTGCGCTGCATAGCGTTCAATAATAGGTCTTCTATCATCAAATTCATAGTTTCTTTTTGATAGTTCCCAAAATATCTCCATCCATGCTTTTTGTATAGCATCTACTGTGTGACTTATTTTAAATATGCAGTATTTTCCACCAACAGTTTTTCCGAAATTAATATACTTATTATCAACCTTAAATTCATCCGAAACAACTAAGCATGTATCATAACGACAATCTTTAGCTTCTGTGAATTGGGGGTTATCTTGGGCTATTCCTAATATAATTGAACTTTCGCTAAGCAAGTTTTTTTCTCTAGCCCAACTTTTTAATTGTTCCATTATTTGCACATTCTCTGAACCGTAAGGACCTGTTCTTCGTATATAAGCAATTTTATATGATGGTATTATTTCAATACTAATGTCCATAATTTAACTTCCTTTTCAATAGAGTACATCGATGTCTGAATTCATCATATAATGCTTTAAAATGTATTTCAACTTATTTTTTAAAATTATCAGAGCTAATACCAAAGTATCTGTGAGGACTATATATAGGGATATTGATATTGTTTCACAACTCGCTTATTTATAGGCCATATTTTAGATAGATGCGGATTATTGATACATTATAGCACATATGCTATAATACAAACCATAAGTACAGCTTTGGAGGTTGTAAAGTGATTATCGCAATTAAGATAGCCTTCTAAAATAAGTCAACGAAACTTTTTAGGAGGCTAAAACTATGAAATTTAATTTAATAGATATTGAACATTGGACCAGAAAACCATATTTTGAACACTATTTGAATTCTGTTAGGTGCACTTATAGCATGACAGCAAATATAGAAATAACAAATTTATTGCATGATATTAAACTTAAAAAACTTAAACTGTATCCAACACTTATTTATATCATTGCAACTGTGGTTAATAATCATAAGGAATTCCGCACTTGTTTTGATGAAAACGGTAATTTAGGATACTGGGATAGTATGAGTCCGAGCTATACTATCTTTCATAAGGATAACGAAACATTTTCAAGTATCTGGACAGAATACGATGAAAATTTTCCGTGTTTTTACAGTAAGTATTTTGATGATATTAAAAACTATGGGGACATTATGAGGTTTACTCCGAAATTGAATGAGCCAGCTAATACATTTCCTATATCCTGCATACCTTGGGTGAGTTTTACTGGGTTTAATTTGAATATATATAATGATGGAAGATATTTAGTTCCTATTTTTACTATTGGTAAGTATTTCGAACAGAATAATAAAATATTTATTCCTATGTCCATACAGGTTCACCATGCAGTTTGTGATGGTTACCATACCAGCAGATTTATTAATGAGGTACAAGAATTAGCAGTAAATTCTCAAACATGGTTAAGACATAAATAGACTATACTATTCTTATCTTATAAACTAAAATAAGGGAAGTCGGATGGCTTCCCTTAAAAATTGATTTATTTTAAATACTACTCTAAAACATATCCTATTGAACGTATGAAAGATCCGATGACAGCCGCAAAGCGCTCCGGCTGTTTAAGTGGACACTGTGGTCAGCTTCCCGGATTTGTTCTGCCTGAAGTCTTGGATTAAGACGTTGCAGCTCTTCGGCAATAACAGACGAAACCACGCCTTTATCGCCAAATATAATAAGTTTCAATTTACCTATACTTTTCAATAGTTTCAGCATATTGCAACTTCTTTCGCAACTCGTTAGGCATTCGTGGCAAACCTTACCCCCATATCAAAGGCTTTTTGACAATCAACAGGAAATTGCTCTGATTTTTGTTTTGCCTTCGCCTCTTCTGAAAAAATGGAGGACTCATATTTCTCATAATTAGAAAATTGGTAGGTATCATAACTGTACAATAATTCCACGGGTTTTCCTAACATTCTTGTAATGAAATCCTGATGAGGCTTTAAACTTAGCTTATATCCAGACTCTTCAATATATTTTTCTGTTGCATTCATAGTATAAATAAACCCTGTCTGGATTTTTTTAGGATAAATCGTTGGTATTTCCGAACTATATATACTATGTGAATATAAAAGACGCTCTAAAAGGGCAGTCATTCCAGCTGTTATGTTCATGTAATAAATAGGAGAACCGAAAATAATGGCATCTGCTGTTTCAAGTCTTTCAAGAATATTTGTTAAATCATCTTTCATCGCACATTTACCATGCTGACCATCTTTTCTTTTACAGGCAAAGCAACTGATACATCCCCTGTATTTCAAGTCATAAAGATTTATCAATTCAATTTCTGCTCCTTGTGAAGCGGCTCCCTCAAGAGCCTTATTTAACAAAGTTGCTGTATTCCAATTTTTTCGTGGACTACCGTTAATTGCAATAAGTTTCATTAGTTTTCCCATCCTTTTCTAATCACCAGTATAATTTCTATACTATTGGTTATTTTAACTTTTACTTTATGTTTGTTTTCTATGATATAATTATATTACTAAATCAAAATAATAATAGTACGCAATTTATTTTGATTAGGTATCTTTTTATTGACTAAAGGAGCCTATTTATTATGAAAAATGAAAAGAAGAACATTGCTGAGTATACAAACTCCCCTGTAATATATTCACTACAAATAATTGGAGGTAAGTGGAAATTGCCTATATTATGTGTGCTAAGCAAAAAAATATAGTGCGTTTTAATGAGCTAAAGAGAGAACTAGATGGTATTACTAATATGTCTCTGACTAATTGCTTGCAAGAATTGGAATACTATAAAATAATTAATCGTGTTCAATATTTAGAAATGCCACCCCGTGTAGAGTATTCTTTAACTGAAAATGGGAAAAAACTTATTCCATCTTTAAAGGCTTTTCAAGAGTGGGCAAAAGATCAGATAAAAATTCGTGATGAAAACCTAAATATTAAAAATGACTAATAATTGATTGTGATATTGAGGTGTATATATTTAAGCATAAACCAAGTCTAAATTACTTGTAAATGCTTAAGTATATGCTATTTTTTACTCTCAACATCGCAATCAAGTCAACTTAAAATGCGATGAAAAAATACTGTATTATTGTCGATTTGCCATTGTAAATTCAGGGTTTAGATTATCTAGTTGTATCTTCCAACCTGATGATTTATAGATTTTATAGTCTGTAGTTACAGCCATGCATGAAACACCTGGTAAACTGTCTATAACTTTTAAACCTTTGTCTATGCCAGATACAAAAACAGTTTTAGTAAGAATATCGGCAAGCATATTACCGTCAGGAATATTACTATCTATAACTATAGTATCACTCATCACTCCATTGTCTGTTGGGTAGCCAGTGGCTGGATTTAATATATGATGATACCTCTTACCATCTTTTATAAAAAATCTCTCATAATCGCCAGATGTAGAGAGCGCCTGTTCTGACAAATTAATTATACCTAGGTAGTTTTGCTTATTATCCTTTCTTGGGTGCTGAATTCCAATTGTCCAAGGTGTACCATCTGGTTTCTTGCCAAGAGTATGTATAGAACTTCCACCAAGACTTATGAGGGCACTGTTAACACCGTATTTTTCAAAAACTTTTATAACCTCATCGGCAGCAAATCCCTTGGCTATGCCACCTAAATCTATTGACATACCTTCCTTTAGTAGTTTAACACTATTATTCCCATCCATTATGCTGATATTACTGTATCCTACCAATGGTAATTTTGACTTAATTTCTGCATCTGTAGGTATTCTCTCATTATCAGTACCTATTCCCCAAAGTTTTATAAGCGGTCCTACAGTTATGTCAAAGGCTCCATTACTTAATTTAGAATATTTCACTGCGGTTTTAAGCATTTTAATAACTTCAGGATGTACCTTTACATACTCCTTACCTGCGGCCTGATTAATTTTACTTATGTCACTAGTCACTATGTTTGCACTAGCCATTTGTTCAATTTCATCCATTCTTGTAAAAGCTGCGTCTATAGCTTCACTAGCGTTGGGACCATAGGCTTTTATTTGGATAACAGTATCCATTTTTAAGGATGTCCTGTTAATTTCTTGATCTTTTTTTGAACATCCAGCAAAGAAAAGTGTTAACATAATGAACGTCATCATTATAGATATTCTTTTTATCATTCGTAATCCTCCATGAGATACTTTAAGAAATTCGATAGCTTATCTAATTATTTTATCTTATTTTTTATTAATTTCATAGAATGTTTTTAATATCTTGCAGAGCTAAAGCTTGAAATGAGAAGATTGATATATAAAGTCACTATAAAAGTTAAACTTATAATAGTTATTACACAGATAGATATGAAGACTCTAAATTTACTTATCTACATGACATTTATTTTGAATACATAAGTAACGGAACGGCCTTCCTCCCACCATCCAAAGATTGAATAGGTATATTCTCCATTTTCTACTGGGGCATTAAAAGAATTTTTATTTACCACTTGTTTAACTAAATTAGGATATAGGGGACCGTCCTTACCTGCTACTACTAGGTCTACAGCAGTTTTGTTTGGCTGTTTCCACGAAGTATCAAAATCAAATTTTATTTCTTCACCTTTTTTTACAGAAACAGTTTTAAGGTTTTTCGTTAAATCAAGTGGATTATCACCCATATGTGTAGCTCCTCCATTAGGTTTATCACACCAAGTATATTCATTTTTTATAGTTTCAATTTTGCTCTGATTATATGTAACCCTAATCTCAGGTGGTGACAACGGAATATGCTTTTTCGTAAGTCTAGGCCAAAACAATACAGAGACTAGCACTACTATTGTTGCAACAGTAAAATACTTTTTCAAAGTAGACTCCCCCTCAATTTCACTTTAAACTATCAGATTCATCAATAAAACACTCTGCTGAAATAGTTACTATGCATAGTAATATTTCCATCTTCCCTAGCTAAACCTTCTCTTGTCTCTATTTTAAGGTGCTCTGCTTTTCTTGTCTACAATATTATACTAGCATCAGTCTAGGAGAAGGGATCTATGTTTAGTCTGTATTAAATATTGTAGTTTTTTATTCCCTTGATATATAATTGAATAAATGGGCACTTGTTATAAAGAAACAGATAAGCAGAAATAT